>JAFGEN010000036.1 GCA_016931595.1 Candidatus Aminicenantota bacterium
CCAACTCGTAGGCTGTGAGCTCCGGCCGCTTCCCATCGGATCATCCTTCGACCCGGAAACCGGCGCCTTCTTCTGGCAACCGGGACCGGGGTTTGTAGGGGAATATCGGTTCATCTTCGTCGATAGAGAGGGAAAAAACCGAAAAACGCTCTCCGTGACAATCGGATAAAGCCGCCGAGTTGCGATTCTGCGTCGGTTGACCAAAGCGCAAGATATGACACTGAAGAGTCTCGACTAATTCGCAATATCGCGCAAATTTAGCGTTTCGCCCCCCGCCTGATCATTTTAAGCGCCGCAATGATCCTTCTTTCTTCACTTTGCATTGAAACTCGCCTTTTCCGGTTTGACCACCGGCGCGAATTCAGGTAGATAGTAGGGCAAGGAAACGCCCATGCCATCGATCCGCTCCTCTTTTTCGCGCTCTTTCCGTGGCTTTCCCGCCTTCGCCGGCATCCTCTTAGCCCTGCTTGCGGCCTATCCCCCGAAGTCCCGTTCCGAAATTCCGGTCCAAACTCAAGCTCAAACCAAAAACCCGAGTCCGATCAAGCAGGCCCAAGAGAAATTCCGGGCGGGCGATTTCGATGGGGCCTTGGGACTTTACGCAAGGTTGGCGGCGGCGGCCCGGACAAGCGGGGACCGGCGGGGGGAAATGACGGCCCTCTCTGGTATGGGGCAATGTTATTCCCGTCAATACGAATCGGCCAAGGCCGCCGAAGCCTATCGTGCGGCCCTCGCCCTGGCCCGGGCGATCCCGGACCCGGCGGCCGAGTTCGACATGACCCTGGCCGCCGGTTCGGCCGTCGGCTGGACGGGGGACACGGAAACGGCCCTGGGTTTTCTCAATGCCGCCCTGGCCCAAGCCAGGAAGGCCAACGACGGGGAGAAGCTCGAAAGCGTACTCAACGCCTTGGGCGTCGCCCATTACCAGGCCGGGCATTTCGAATCGGCTCTCGTTTACTACCGGCAGGCAGTCGATGCCGGCCGGGCCCTGGGTGACCGCGGCCATGAGGGTTTCGTCCTGGTCAATATGGGCGAAGTTTACCGCCGGATCCACGAGCTGGAGAAAGCGCGCCGGGCCTACGAGGAAGCCGTCGCGTTCGCCCGCCGGACTAAAAACGCCACCTTGGAATGGGCCGGCATCCGTTCCTTGGGAACCGCGGCTTACGAGAACGGGCAGATGGGGGAGGCCCGCCGGGCTTATAACCGGGCTCTCGAGCTTTGCCAGGAGTTGAAGACCAGGGACGGCCAGGCGGGAACGCACGTCGCCATGGGAAAGCTCGAACTGGCCGAAAAACGGATGGAGCAGGCGCGGTCCCATTTCGAAACCGCCCGGGTCATCTACGAGGAATCGGGGAGCAACCTGGTCATGCATCCCCTGAACTACCTGGGCGACATCCACTTCCTGGAAGGCCGCATCGATCAGGCCCTTGCCTCCTACCGGAAAAGCCTTGACCTGGCCGTGAAGATGGACGTCTTCAATTATCTCATCGAGATGAACTTCAAGATCGGCCGGGCCTTGGAGAAGTCCGGGGACGACCTAACGGCCCTGGCTCACTATGTGCGTTCGACGGAGAACATCGAATCCATCCGCGCCCGGGTCGGGGGGGAATCCCTCCGAACGGGCTTTCTCAAGGGCTATGTCGAGGTCTACGAAAGGCTGATCGGGCTCCTCCTGAGGCTGCATCGGCGGGACCCTTCATCGTCCTATGACCGGCAGGCGTTTGCCGCCGCGGAAAAGTCCAAGGCGCGCGCCTTCCTCGACGGCCTCGAAGAGGCCCGCATTGACCTCCTCGCCGCCATGGACCCCGGTCTCCGGACGGAGAAGCTGCGCGTTTCCCGGTTCATCACCCAGTCCATGACCGCCCTCCAGCGATCCGGCCTCAGCGAGGAGGTTCGGGCTTCCCATTTGTCGGCCCTGACCCGGGCCGAGGAAGACTACGAGCGGTTGATCGAAAAGATCCGGAGCGGGAATCCCGGGCTGGCCGAGATCCAGGCCGGAAAGACGCCGGATCTCGGGCTCGTCCGGGAAAAACTTTTAGACGGCCGGACCGCGCTTGTCGAATTTTTCGTCGGACAGGAATCGGCCTTCGCTTTCCTCGCGACGCGGGATGGTTTCTGGGCCGAGGACCTGGGCGGATCGGGCGAATTGGACCGGGCGGTCGAAAACTTCCTTCTTTTCCTTCGAACCGCTTCGGGCGAGGACATCCTTCCGGCCTCCCGGGGATTGGCGGCGAAGCTCTTCCCTTTTGTCCGGAGGATCCCCGCCTCGGTCGACAGGCTGATCGTCGTTCCCGATGGAAGCCTTTACCGCCTCCCGTTTGAAGCGCTGGCCCTCGATCGGGATGGGAAAGGGGAGCGGCTTCTTGTGGAGACGCTCGCGCTGAGCACGGCGCCTTCGGCCGCCTCCCTCATCGCCCTGGAAGCGCGGTCGTCCCCGGAAAAAGCCGCCTATGACCTAGGGGGCTTCGGAAGCCCCAGCTATAAAGGAGAGGATGGCGGAAAAGCGGGCTCGGCGGAGCGGGACTCCTTGCGCGAATCCTACTTCGAGCGGGGATTCGAGCTTTCCCCGCTGCCGTTTAGCGCCCGGGAAATCCGCGGCTCCGCCCGTTACTTCAAGTCCGGACGAACGCGGATCTTCCTGGGAGACCGGGCTTCGGAGACGGCATTCAAGCGGGCTCGCCTTTCCGACTTCGGCATTCTCCACCTGGCCGTCCACGGACTGATCGACGAGCAGAATGCCGCCCGGTCCGCCCTTGTTTTTTCCCCGGAATCCGAGCCGGGCGAGGATGGATTCCTGACCGCCCGGGAGGTCTATGAGCTCGAAATTCCATCCGAGCTCGTCGTCCTTTCGGCGTGTTCGACGGCTCGCGGAAAGATCGAGAGGGGGGAAGGGGTCAGCGGCCTCGGCCGCGCCTTCCTTTACGCCGGGGCGCAGACGGTCCTGGCCAGCCTGTGGAGTGTCCGGGACCGGTCCACGGCCGAATTCATGCCCCGGTTTTACAAGCATCTAACCGCCGGGCGGACCAAGGAGGAGGCTTTGCGTCTGGCTAAGTTGGATTCCCTCCGGGCCGGTTCACCGCCGGCAGGCTGGGCGGCTTTCATCTTGATCGGGGAGGGACGGGAACGACCGAAGGCGCGGTGACGGTCTCTTCTTCCCTCC
>JAFGEN010000267.1 GCA_016931595.1 Candidatus Aminicenantota bacterium
GAAATGGGGGAATGAGTAACCTGGCACCGATTTCAAAAAAACAGACCGACGGCGGCGCCGACGAGCCAGCCGGCCAGGACATCCGACAAATAATGCATCCCCAGAGCGACCCGGCTCACGCCGACCGCCAAGGCCCATATCGAGACGGCCGCGGCGGCTATCGGTGAATAATAAAGAATCGCAAGGACCGCCAGGACCGCCGCCCGGTTGGCATGCCCCGAGGGAAAGGAATGCGGATCGATCAACCGGTCGAATGTCCCCCACTTGCCGTCGGGACGCCGCCGCTTGAAGGCCAGCTTGAGGAGCCCGGTGACAAACGTCCCGATCACAAGGGCCAAGCCCGTTTTCCACGCCCCGGCCTTCAAGGCGCCCTGACCGAACAGCCAGATCAATCCGACCGCCGGAAATAAAACAATCGTATCCCCGGTATGGGCCAGAACGGCGAAAATACGCCGCCCCCGCCCCTCCCCCATCTTGCGCAGTCGGGCGCTCGCTTCGGCGTCCTTCCGAATCCAACCGTCCGTCTTCCTCGCCCGTCCCGACCCGCCGCCCGCGCCATCCATTCCCGGTTCTTCATTTCCCTCGACCGGCTTCCCTCCGGCAGGACCACTCTCCGGGCGCATCTCCCTATCCCGCTTGTGTCCCGCCCTGTTCGAATATTGGAAAGCCCGGTCCCCCTCGCGATCCGGTTCCGTCCATCCATCCGCCCGCCTCTCGTCCTCGATCTGCTCCTCCCGTTTTCGCTCCGTCTGTCCATCGTCCCGCGCTTCTTGTCCCCGGGCCGACAAATGACGCCGCATGACCTCCAGGTGATGGGGCTTGTCGACATCCATCACCATTTCGGCGTACGGAGCAAAAACGGCCCGGCCGGTGATCCTGAACCGGCGGCAGAACGCTTTCATTACGCCTTCGACGGTCAGCCGTCGGAACAGAAGCCCGAACATGATCTTCGGTCCGATCACTGCGGCCATCCGGGCGGGATTCTTTCGAGCCTCGCCGAGCCGATCCCAGATTTTCGGCACGGCGATATTCTTATTGACCGATATCACGTGTATGCCCCCGCCGCAATACTTCCCGTCCCGAAAGGGGATGAACGTCCGGCGGCTCTCGGGAAATCTCTTATCGACGACTTCGCGGCCGCCGATGACGTAATGGACGTCAAGGTTCTTAGAAACCGACTCCCGGACCAGCCAATCGACCATGTCCCCCCGGATTCCCGGAATATCGCCGCTGGCGGCAAGTCCGTATTCCGCCTCCGGGTCGAGGGCGGCCAAGCCGTGGATACCGGCAACGACATTTTGAAAAAGGCCGCCCTGATCGGGGAAAAAGGACAGCGGTTTCACCGCCGTCAATCCGGAGGCCTCGTCCAGGCCGACAACGACGATCCGGCCGATCGTTTCGGCCTCGTCAAGGGCGTCAATCACCCACTGGACCATCGGCTTGCCGTTGATGGGGATCAAGGTTTTCGGCCCGCCCCGCGTCTCGGAATAGATAGGGTCCTTTGGGCCGGGGACGCCCCCCGCCACGATGAATGCATCGATGGGATTCAATTCAACTCCCTCACAACCGGCGTCCAGCCCAAGCGGTCGACCTCGTCCCGGATTTCCCCTTCGTCAAGCTCCCGGCCCGCCCCGGCGGCGGCGATCAACCCCGCTTCCATGAGATTGGCTCCGAACGTCCGGCCCTCCAGGACCGGCGACGTCGTCGCCAAAATCCGGACGCCGGCCCGGCGGAAAAGCTCCACGTCCTCGGGTGTCGTCGTGTTGGTCAGGACGATTCCGCCCTCCCACCGATCCGGCAGGGTCCGCCGGATGTACTGACAGTCACCCGCCACCACCCGAGCCCAGCGGAACCACTTCCCCCATCGGGGCTTCCGTTCGGCCTGATGTTCACCGGTGGGATAAATCCAGGAAAACGGAAGTCGGCTGATCGCCGGAAAGAGGAGCGGGCCCAGACGGGCGATGGCGTTGAGCGACCGGAAGGGCAGGGGAAGTCCGAAGGAGAACATGAAGTCGCCGAACACGCACTCGAATCCCGACTCGGCAAACGACCGGGCCAGCTCCCAGCGGTCGACCGCGCTGGTCAGGAGGACGCGCTTTTCGTCCAGGAGTGTTCCGCAACGATCCTCCAGGAAGAGGGCCGCCCGCCGCTCGATCGCCCGCTTCAACTTGGTCCCGTCGACAAGGGGGGTTCGGCGGACGTCACGGACGGCCCTGAAGACGGAATGGAGCGGGTACCATCGTTCGCCGATGCGGAAGCCCAGGTCCGCCCCTCCCAGGCCGAGCGCATCCACCTTTCCGTCGAGCTCGCGAAACAGCCGGGCCGCCTTGGCCAGGTCGCCGTTCGTCCCGACGCGCTCCAGCCGGACCGGCACACCGCCGATATCCGCAACGACGGCATGATCGCGGCGGGACGAGCCCAGGCTGATGCTGACCGCCCTCCGAATCGATCCGGACGGGATCAAAACCGGTACTCCAGGCCGAAGACCGGAAGGATCGGCGTTTGGGGAATCGCGCCGGGCTTGTTGTCGATCCTGTCCCAATAATACCGGGCGACGTTTTCCCGGTCCAGGGCGTTGAGGATGCTGATGTAGGCCAGGAGGACGGATTTGCGGAACCGGAATTCGCGGTCGGCCCGAAGGCTCACCGAAATGTAGTCGGGATAGCGGGCCGCGTCGGTCCGCGAGGTGTCGAGGATCGCGCTGTTGACCTCCCGCGACCGTTCCAAGTCGAAGGGTGTGTAAGGGACGCCGCCGGCAAGGTCGAAGCGCAGCCCGAGATTCCAGCGCTTGGCGAGCCGCAAACCGCCGATTACGGTCAGAACATACCGATTGTCGTTCAGCCGGTCCCGCCAACGCCCGAGGGCGTCCTGAAACCGAGACCTGAACAGGTTCAAGCCGACGACGCCGTGCCACACTCCGCCCGGGGTTTTCTCCAGGGTCAGCTCGAGTCCGCGGCTTCGGGCCAGGCCGTCGTCGGTGACGACGCTGAACGACCGGTAAATGCCGTAATCGACGCAGGAGTCGAGGACTGGAAAGTCCGGCTCTTCGGGCGAGAGCGGCATTCGCCGGTAGCTTTTGTCATAAAGGTCAAGAGTCCAGCGGAATCCTGAGACGAGCTCGTGGCTCAGGCCGAAAAGGATGTGGCCGGCCCAGGGATTGCGGTTGTCCCTGGTTCCGGCGCTGACTCCCAAGATGGCCGTCGGGAGGGCCTGGCGGAAAATCCCGGCTGCCGCCTTGACCGTAAAACGGGGAAAAACCTCCCAGGCGGCCGAGAAACGGGGCGATGCCTCGGTCGAGCGGTTGTGGGAAAAATGATCGACCCGGGCCCCCAAAGAGAAGGAGAGGGAAGCGGCCGGCGTCCAGTCGAACGAGGCAAAGACCGCGGTTTTGGCCGTCCGAACATCGCCCCGGACGACAAACTCGGGAAGGAGCGTCCCGGCGTGGGAGTAGGCTTCGCCGTAGGTATTGTTAAAATCATAGATCTCGGTCCGGGCTTCAAGTCCGAACGACATCCGGAGCCGGGACCCGAGGGCCAGCCTCCCGACGTGGCGGAGGCCGACAATGTGCGTCGTCTCGTCGATCAGGAAGACGGCGTCTTTGCTGATCACGTCCTCCAATTCGTCGAGGTTTCGAAAAAACGACCAGGAAAACGTCGTCACCGAGGAGAAGGATTCGCTCCACCCGGCGGTCCAGGACAGGCCGAACGTGTTCTGGCGGGTCTTGTAATTAAGGCCCCGAGTGAAGCCCTCGGTGACGGCCCGCTCGATATCGAAGGCCATCCGGCTGTCGGCGTTCACATCGAGCAGTTCCAGCCGGTGCCGGGAACCCAGATCGGCCACGGCTTTGAAATGGACATCTCCCATCCGGGGAGCGACGCCGTAACCGATGATATCGGCGATGATGTCGTGATAACTGCGCTTGGCCGAAACGAGGAAGGAGCCCCGGCCCTGGAGAATCGGGCCTTCGATCCCGCCGCCGAACCCGGCGGTGTTCAAGTCGACCTGGCCGCGGATCTTCTCGCGCTCTCCTTCCCGGAAGGCCAGCTCGATGACCGACGACATCCGGTCGCCGAAGGAGGCGGGGAATCCGCCCTTGAAGAAATTCATCGACCGGACCCAGGAGGCATTGAGGTAGCCCACGATGCCGCCCGCCCCGCCCTGGGACTGGAAGTGGTTGATGTCATAGAACGGGACCCCGTCGATGAAGAAGGCGTTCTCCCAGGGACTGCCGCCGCGGACGATCAGCTCATTGCTGAAGTCGTTGACCTGGGAGAGGCCGACTGTCGATTTTAAAACCCGGCTGATGTCGTCGACCGAGCCGGGCGTCTGGCGGAGGCGCTCCCCGTCGATCGTCACCGCTCCCGTCGTCCTCCGGACACGCTCGGCGACGGCCGGGGCCGTGACCGTAACCTCCTCGCGAATCGGGGCGGGCAGACGAACCAGCTCCGCCTCGAGGCGCGTCGGCGGTCCATCGGAGACCCGGATCCCGCCGATGGTCCGGGAGGCATAGCCCTCGCGCTCGAACAGGCAGGCGTAGACGCCGGCCGGAAGATCCGGCACGGCAAAAGCCCCGCCTTCGCCGGAGACCGCCGTCCGTCCCTGCGCCGACTCCATTCCTTCCGGCCGGACGGTCAGGCGGACATTTTCGACTCCGCGGCGGGAGTCGAAATCCAGAACGATTCCCTGGATCGACCCGGCCGGGCACGTTCCGGCCGCGGGTAAAAATGCCGCCGGCCAGGCCGCGACGGCCAGGAGAGAGAGAAGGACGGCGTGCCGACGGGGGGAATAACGCGTATCGGGCTTCATGGATGAGCGCGGATCAAATCCGTGCGGCTATTATAACGAAGACTTCCGGGCGGGGCCAGTTTCGGCCCGCGGCCCGGGACTTGCGGCCTGTGATAAGATATTTTGTGGCGGATGTTCGGCCGGAGGGGCCGCATTCGGCCCGAGGAGGAATCCCATGTACCAGCGCATCAAGTACGACTTCGCCCAGGAGCTGTCTAAAATCAAAAGCTCCGGACTCTATAAAGAGGAGCGGACCATCCTGTCCGAACAGAAACCCAACATCCGGGTCGAATACCCGGCCGGAAGCGCTCCCCGGGATGTGCTGAATTTCTGCGCCAACAATTATCTCGGCTTGGCCAATCATCCGAAAATCATCGAAGCCGCCCGGAAAGCCCTGGACGAGCATGGCTTCGGAATGGCCTCGGTCCGGTTCATCTGCGGAACCCAGGATCTTCACAAGACCCTGGAGCGGAAAATCGCCGAATTTTTCCAGACCGAGGACACGATCCTCTACTCGTCCTGTTTCGACGCCAACGGGGGCCTGTTCGAAACGCTGCTCGGCGTGGAGGACGCCGTCGTCACCGACGCCCTCAACCACGCCTCGATCATCGACGGCATCCGTCTCTGCAAGGCCAAACGGTTCATCTACGACCACGCCGACATGGCTTCGCTCGAGAAAGCTTTGAAGAAGGCCCGCGAGGGCGTGGATGTCTGGGACGGCCCCGGGCTGGACAAGGAGCCGGTTCCCGCCCGAAACATCATGATCATCACCGACGGCGTCTTCTCGATGGACGGCGACATCGCCGACATCCGCCGGATCGTCGAGCTCGGCAACACCTACGACACCCTTGTCGTCGTCGACGATTCGCACGGAACGGGCGTTCTGGGTCAGACCGGCCGCGGATCGGTCGAAGAGGCGGGAATGCTCGGCCGGGTCGACGTCATCACCTCGACTCTGGGAAAGGCCATGGGCGGAGCGACCGGCGGGTTCATCACCGGCCGCCGGGAGATCATCGAGATCCTCCGTCAGAAATCGAGGCCCTACCTCTTCTCCAACACCGTCGCCCCGGTCATCGTCGCCGCCGGCATCGCCGCCTTCGACCTCCTGGCCCAGGGACAGGAACTGCGGGAGAAGCTTCGCGAAAACACGGCCTATTTCCGGAATAGGATGAAGGCTCTCGGTTTCGACATCATCGACGGAGTCCACCCGATCGTTCCGGTGCTTTTCCGAACGTTCGAAAACGACGCCAAGCTGGCCCAGCAGACAGCCCGGGAACTGTACGCAGAAGGGATCTACGTCGTGGGGTTCGTCTACCCGGTCGTGCCCAAGGGGCAGTCCCGCATTCGGGTCCAGGTCTCGGCCGCCCACACCCGGGAGCAGCTGGACCAGGCCCTCCGGGCCTTCGAAAAAGTCGGGCAGAAGCTCGGGGTGATCTGACGGTTCATTCGGCGATGTTCGCCGACGCCGCTTTCGCGTCGAAACGCCAAATCATGGCGGCGCCGAATCTCGCTTCCTCGATGAAATAGGGATTGTAACGAAACCACGATTCCGGCAGAAGCTCGACGGCCTCGTGGGCCGCAAGCCCCCGTTTTTCGCCCAGGAAGACATAATCCAGTTTCTCCCGAAGAAAGATCCGGGCCAGTTTCGCGGGATCCCCCTCCGTCGCCAGGATTTCCCTGGCCAGGTACGTCGAGGCGCGCGGATCCTGTCCCTCGGGCAGCTGCTCGGCCGAAAACTGCAGCGGAAGGAACGGAATCCAGCGGCGGGTGAAATAAGGCAGCCACCAGCCGGCATCCGATCCCACGGCCATGGTGTCGTTGAAGGCCATGGTCGCATTGGTCATGAAGCGGGCCTTCCGCGGAGTATTCCGCCTGATCCAACGGAACGCGGCGACGTCGTTTCTCTCAACCATCGTGAAAAACGGGTCGACCATCCGGGACTGACGGTCGAATCCGAAGACCAGGGCCGCGGCGAACACGGCCGCGACCGCGAGCCGGCCGGCGGTCTTCCGGTTCAGCCGGGCCGCCGCTTCTCCGACCGCGGAGCCGGCCAGCCAGGCGATCGGCACGTAGAGCATGGCGATCAGCACAAAATTGCTGATGATTCCCGTCCCGGGAAGCCGGAGAAGATAGGGATTGGTCGCGGCGAACGCGAGCCCGATCCAGAGGACGAGATCGGCGGCCGTCTTTCTGTTCCGGACCAAGGCGACTCCCAGGGAAGCGGCGCCCGCGATCCAGAACGGCCGTCCGATATAATATCCGATCATCTTCCATAATCCGATGTCAGAAAGCCGGGGACCGACATCGACCCGCATGGTGACGCCGACCCGCCGCGGCGTCCAGCCGCCCATGATCACCGGGATCCAGGGCGAGATGAGGACGACCGCGCCCAGGCCGGCGAAAATGAGCCGCAACAGCCGAAACCACCATTCTCCTAAGGATTTCCGGCGCTCCCACAGCGCCCGCAGCGTCCAAGCGGCTACGGCCGAAAGAGAGATGACGGCGACCCGGTAATGAGCCATAAAAACGCCCGCCAGCAGGAGAGACAACAACCCGACCGTTCCGGCCTTGGGCCGCCGGGGGTCCCGCCAGAAGACGTCGAGAAACCAGATCAGGACCGGGATCACCACGAGCGAAGAGAGCTGGGTGTACCGGCCCCAATTCACGGAAAATCCCGGCATCACGGAAAACAGCCCGGCGACGGCAACGGTTCCGATTCCGGCCCAGGCCGAACGGCCAAGCCTGACCCCGACAGGATACAGGACCAGGACGGCCAGAGCGTTGAGAACCTGTCCGGCGGCTAAAACGGCTTGGATCGCCGGCACTCCGGCCGCAAACGACCAGGCCGCCACGGCCGAATGAAAACCGAAATGGTAGGTGAACGTGGTCATCGGGGCATACGGCGCCCACGAGGAGAACAGGCCTTGATTCTCGATGAGGAGGCGGACGATCATTGTGTGATGGACCGAATCCCCCCAAGACGGAGCGGCGAGGCCGCGGACGGCGATCATCCGGGAGATGAAAACGACGGCAAGAAGAACGATGAAATAGACCGAATCCGAAGCCGGCCGGGTTCTCAATGCGGAAAGGATCTTCCCCCTGCTCTTGGTTCCGTCGGCGAGAAAACCGCGGTTCATCCATACCAGGCCGGCCGCGCCCAGCGCGCCCGGAAGGAGGAGAAGCGGTCCGGTGACGGGGACCTGAGCCAGCTTGGCGGCCAGGTAGAGCAGCGGATAAACCGGCAGACTCAAAGCCGGGGCCAACCCGGCTTTCATTTTCCAGTCGAGGCCCGCCGCCGGCCCGAATGCCCGAAGCAGGGCCCATCCGGGAAGAACATAGAGAAATCCCGCGGCGGCCATATCGCGGAAAAGAGATAAGGCGAATGACATGGGTCCTATTTTGTCCGAAGAAGGACACCGGGTCAAATCGAATGCGGATGACGCCGCTCCTTCCGGGATAAAAAACGAAGCGGGGGAATCCGGGGATGGAAGACCCCCGGATTCCCCCGGTTTTGAACGCGCGGTTTACTTCAGCGCTCGATCCGATTTCGCCTTCTCCGCAGCCGCGGCTTTTTCAAATTCCGCAGTCATGACCTTGGCCTTGGCCTGGATCTCCTTGAGCTTCGCCTCGATCTCGGCTTTTTTATCCGGATCGCTCGTCGCTTCAAGCTTGGCCTGGAGGTCGGAGTGCATCGCTTTCAGCTCCGTGAGCCTCTTGTTCATCTCTTCCGCGGGCGCCGACGATTTCCCGGACGGGGCACCGCCGGCCAGGGACAGGTCCTGCCGTTTCTTGGCGATCTTCTCGAGCGTCATCTTAATCTCTTTGACGGCCGATTCGTCGGTCGTCACTTCAAGCTTTTTCCGGAATTCCGCCTCCATGGCCAGGAGCTTTTTCATCTCTTCCTTGGCCTGGAGTTCCTTGGCTGCGGACTGGTCCTGGGCCGGGGCAATCCCGGCGGCGGACGAGGGACCGGCCACAAGGCGCGGCTGGGCAAAGGCGAGGACGAGCCCGGCCACGAGCGGCAGGGCCACAAGCAGCTTGAGCCGGGCCGGGCCCGGCGATTTCATCTTGGACAACATGATGATTCTCCTTTTGATCTGGGACTTCTTGAAATTGTTCCCGAACTCGAACAGTGAGGCCCCTACGTTCTGCTCGAACATGTGCAGCTGGTACCGGACCGGGCTGAAGCCCTGCGCAATGACTCCCGCATCGGCCAGGTATTCGTGGGTTTCCTGGAGCGCTTTTTTGTATGGCCATACAAAAGGATTGAACCATTGGATGCTGAGGACGATCTCCATGAGGAGGACATCGAGGGTGTGCTTTTGCCGGATATGGACCTGTTCATGAGCCAGGATCCGGCGGAGGTTGGCGTCGAGGGAGGGACCGGGGTTGAGAAAAACAAGGTCGAAAAAGGAGAAAGGGGAAAACAATCGCTCGACGGCGACGATTTTCACCCCGCGCAGGCGGCGGATACCGTTGATCCGGATGACACGCCGAAGCTTCAGAAGTTGAAGGACCAGCCGTGAAAGCAAGACCGCCGCCCCCGCGGCGTAGAGGACGGACGCAAGCTCGACCAGGCCGAAACCGGCCGAGGTGGGACCCGAGGTCAAAGCGGCGGAGTCAGGGGCCGGAAGGACCAAGGTTTTAAAGGGGGACGTGATGCGAAACGCCGGGATCAGGAGCGAACACCATAAACCCGAGACCAGAAAAATCCGGTTGAGCTGAAAATACGTCTCACGCCTGAGGAACAGCTCGAAGGCCAGGTAGAAAACGGCCAGACAAAGGCCGGATTGAGCCAGGAAGGTCAGGGCCGCTCTCATTCCCCCTCTCCCTTTTGCTTCTCGATCTCCTCATTCAGGCGGGCCCGGATTTCCTCCAAGTCCTCCAGGCTCAGGTCCCGGTCTCCGGCAAAGAAGGAAACCATGTCCGGGAAGGAGTCTCCGAAGTAACGGGCAAGGAAGGACTTGAAGAACTTTTTCTTGTACTCGTCCTTGGTGATCAAGGGAAAATACTCATAGGTATTTCCAAAGGCCCGGTGGGAAACGACTCCCTTTTTTTCCAGGATGCGGATGATCGTCGAGACCGTGTTATAGGCCGGTTTCGGCTCGGGAAGCTCGTCGATGACATCTTTGACGAATCCCTGATCGAGCTTCCAGAGAACTTGCATGACCTGTTCTTCAGCCCGGGTGAGTTCTTTCATGGCGACTCCAACATACAACTAATTTATTAGTTTGTCAACTAGAATTTTCGTTTTACTCATGAGAATCCCCCCGACAATCCCTCTTCTCATAAAAAATACGAGGCTTTTCCCGTTAAACAATCCGGCCTAAAACGGCGTAATATTAGCATCGCATGTAAAACCCTCAATCCCTGGGAAAAGGAATCCATCATGAATCATCGTCTCCGCGCGATCGGGCTAATCCTAATTCTGACGCTTCCGGCCCTCGGCGCCTCCCAAATCGTCGCCCCCTACGTGAAAGGAACCATGGAAATCCGGCCCGATCCCGAATTCGGCAAGGATACGGACTGGCTGAGATTCATCCAGGGAGAAATCAACGGACTCGCCGTGGCTCCCGACGGAAGCCTTTTTCTCACCCAACAAAAAGCCCATGTGATCCACAAGTTCGACCGTTCCGGGCGCCTGGTCAAAAGCTTCGGACGGAAGGGGCAGGGCCCCGGGGATTTTCAATTCCCCCAATTTCTGTCGATCCTCGACGAGCGTTTTCTTGTGGTCGGAGAGCAGGGGGAAAGCCGGCGGATCAGCTTGTTCGACCTGGACGGGACATTTGTCAAGTTGATGAAAACGGGCCGCAATCCATTCATGGTGACCGCTCTCCGCGACGGCATCGTGGCCTACATCGTGAAGAGCTTCCCCCGCAGAGGATCCCTCGTTCTCGTCGACAGCCAGGTCATTCTTCTCGACACCGCGACCGGCCTGGAAACTGCAATCTGCCCTCATTCGGATTTCGTATCCGAGGATCAGGTCTTCGCCTCGCCCGGAGGGGCGCCGCCGAAGGGCGAATTCGGAACCGGGACAATGGTCATCGCCCGGATTTCCTGCGGCGACCTGGCCGTCGGCTACACGACATCGCCGAAGATCAAGGTCTTCTCCCCCTCCGGCAAGGCCATTCGGGAAATTGTCCTCGATTATCCGCCCTTGGAATGGACCGATGAGATCTGGAGCCGCTGGCAGGAAGCCCAGATTGAGACCATGATCGAGCGGACGCCCCAATCCGACCCGAAAGCGATCCGGCAGAGAATCTCGGCGAGGCCCCGCCTCAGCCGGTTGATCCCCTATTTCCACGACATCCTTTCGGACGGCGAAGGACGTCTTCTGGTCGTCCGGCGGGGAGAATGCTTTCGGTCCTGCGACCGGGAGATTCGCATCTATTCGCCCGAGGGGCTGTTCCTGTCCCCGTTGATCCTCCGCGAAGGGGCGCATACGATCGAGTTCGACACGCGCTCGCGCAACTTGATCTTCGCCCCGGAGGCCCTATACGGCGTCTTCCGGGTCAAAAACAGCCCCGATGACGACCGTGTCCTCCTCCGGGTTCCATACCGATAAAGGAACGGTTTCCGCCGGCCGCTCGGTTGACTTCCCGACAGGCGCTGTGTAGAATCCTTCCCCGAAACGCCGAAAAGGAATTCATCCGTCTGATGCAAGGAATTTGTCCGCCCTCGAGTCGCGCCTCGAATCCGGCCGCGGCGGCCTTTGCCGCCGAAATCCGGCTTTTCCGCCGCCGACACCCGCAAAAATTCGATCCGGCCGCGAGCGCCTTGCTGATTCTCGACATGCAGGAATATTTCCTTCGTCCCGACTCCCACGCCTACATTCCCGGCGCGCCGGTTCTTCTCCCCCGCCTGAAAAAGCTCCAGGACCGGTTCCTGGCCGCGGGGCGGCCTGTCATCCACACCCGCCATCTCAACCAGCCCGGCCGGGCGGGAGCGATGGAAACCTGGTGGCACGACCTGATCCGCAAAGACGATCCACTTTCCCTCATCTCCCTCGCCCTTTCAGACTCCCGGGTCGAGGTGATCGAAAAAAGCCGGTACGACGCTTTCCATCGGACGGGGCTCGAAGCCCGGCTGAAACGCCTCGGCATCCGCCGCCTGGCGGTGGCCGGCGTCGTCACTCATCTTTGCCTCGAAACGACCATCCGGTCCGCCTTCGTCAGGGATTTCGAATGCTTCCTGATCCTGGACGGGACGTCGGACTGGACCGACGCCTATTTCCGCGGTTCGGTTCGCAATCTCTGCCACGGATTCGCCGTTCCTGTCCGGACCGGCGAAATCCTCCGGACCCTCCCTTCATGAAAACCGTGCCGGTCGTCATCGTCGGCGGCGGTCCGGCCGGAATCGCTGCGGCCGTGCAGCTTTCCCGGATGGGAATCGAAACCGTCCTGTTCGAGCAGGAAGCGCTCGGCGGACTGATGCGCGAGGCGGATTGGATCGAGAATGATCCGGGCTTTCCCTCCGGGATCAAGGGAGAGGACCTGGCCCGCCGGTTTTGCGAAAGCCTCGAACACCGGGCCGTCGACACCCGGAAGGAACGAGTCCTCGCCCTCGACTATCCCCCCGCCGGCCCGGCCTTCACGGTCGCGACCGATCGCGGACGTCTCGCGGCCGAGCGTGTCATCGTCGCCTCCGGAACCAAACCGAAATCGCTCCCCTTGTTTGACCGAATGGACGAGGCTGGCCGATCGCATATTTATTTCGACCGGACGAAAATTCCCGCCGGCGGAAAACGGCGGGTGGCCGTGATCGGAGCGGGCGACATCGCCCTGGATTACGCCCTGGGCCTGAGCTTGAATCCTGGGCATGAGGTGACCATCTTCTGCCGGGCGGAGAAATCCCGCGCCCTCGATCTTCTCCAGGAGAGGATCTCCCGGGTCCGGACGATCGACCTCCGGCTTCGAAGCGAGCTGGACGAAGTGTTGTCCATCCCATCCGGGGGGCTTCGGCTTTCGGGGAAGAGCCCCGCGGGCCGCTTTTCCTTCGAGACAGACGATGTCCTGGTCGCAATCGGCCGGGAACCCTGCAAAGATTTCTACACGCCGCAGCTTCTCGGCCTTGAGGGAGAATTGATCGCATCCGAGCTGCTTTTCCTAACCGGAGACGTGAAAAACGGGCTCCGCCGCCAGGTCGGGATCGCCGTCGGCGACGGCTTGGCCGCGGCCATGGCCGTCGCCGAGCGCCGGTCCGAGGTTGGATGAAGATGAAAGTCATCGCCCGGACGGCCGCCTCCGACCTGGCCACGGTTTTTATCGCCGAATCGTCCGACGGCCGCCGGTTCGAATTCGTCGAATCGCGGCAGCCGCCCCGGCCGCGTCTGGAAAAATGGGTCGCCATCCTCTCGGTCTCGTCCGGCTGCCCGGTCAAATGCCCGATCTGCGACGCCGGCGGAGATTACCGCGGCCCTCTTTCGGCCGAGGAGATCTGGTTCCAGTTGGACACCCTGCGCCGGCAGTTCTTTCCCGAGCCGTTTCTGCCGGTTCGATTGTTCAAAATCCAGTTCGCCCGAATGGGCGAACCCGCCCTCAATCCCGCCGTTTGCGACGTCCTGGCCGATCTTCCCTCGCGGATGAAAGCCCGGAACATCACGCCCTGCGTCTCGACGATCGCCCCGAAGGGCTGCGACCGTTTTTTCGCCCGCTTGATCGAACTCAAGGAGCGCCTGTACCGGGACGGCCGGTTCCAGTTGCAATTTTCCATCCATGACATGGACCCCGCCCGCCGGGACACTTGGATTCCCGCGGCCAAATGGGGATTTGCCGAAATCGCGGCGTTCGGAGAAACGTTCGTTCGGCCGGGCGACCGGAAAATCACCCTCAACTTCGCCCTGGCCGAAGAACGTCAGCTCGACCCGGCGGCGATCGGCCGCTATTTCGACCCCGCCCTTTTCCTAATCAAGATCACGCCGGTGAATCCGACATTCAGGGCCGGGCAAAACGGAATCGTCGGCCTGACCAAGGACGCCGCCTCCATCCTGGCCCTGCCCTCTGTCCGCTCCCTGGCCGCGGAAGGCTACGACATCATCGCCAGCATCGGAGAGCTCGAGGAGAACCGGATCGGAAGCAACTGCGGCCAGTACGTCCGGGCGATGGAGCGGGGAACGAGTCCCGTCCTCTCCGCCCCCGCGTATACCTATCCCCTGGTCGTCCCGGCCGGGGAGAATTAATCGACGATCCTCCCCTTGGCATAGGTATACTGCTGGCCCATCCTCATCGGGAGATGGATCGGCTGCCCGGGGAATTCGGCCTGCACGACCTTCTTGAATTCAAGGTACATCGGATCGCCGGACGTCATGTGCATGGGGAAGGCCGCGTTCACCCGGAATCTTTTTAACAGGTCCCTGTTCTGAACGCCGTATTTCTCCGCTTTATCCAGGATCGGGAAGATAAACGCCAGGTCGATGCGGTCTGTCTTTGACCGCAAATATTCGTGTTCGGCAACTGGATTGGGGGGCTGGCAATCGCCATTATGATAAATGACCAGTCCGTCGACCTCGACCAACCAGGCCGACTCGGGAACACCCGAATGATGGGAATTGATCGTGGCGATCTCCATGCCGCCCGAAATCAGCCCTGTCCGCGGCCCGGGGAAGGCGTGGGTGAGCGGGTCTTTCGGAACACTCCAGCCGAAAAAATACTCGATATCCGGAATCGTTTTTTTCCATTCATGGATAACCTTGTCGTAGTGGTCGGTGTGCGAATGAGAAACGAACACCCTGACCTTCAAGCCCTTGATCTCTTCCGGGACAATCCAGCCCGAGTTGAGCGAAGGATTCTCCGGGCGCGTTTTGGGTTGCGGGCCGTCCCGTTTTTCCTGGTAATCGAATATGAGGAAATGATTCTGGGTTCGGACAGCGTATCCGCAATGACCGAGATACCAGACGACGGCCTCGCCGACGGGGGGAGCTTCAATCATCCGACCCAATCCGGACGACGGTGTCCCGAAAACGAACGGTTCGGCAAGCGCACCGGTTATAAAGAAAATCGTCATCACGGCCGCAACGGTAAGGAATTTTATACGCTTCATCCGAAAGCTCTCCTCTAGTTATAACAAGAGTACACCTGCTCCCATGCAATAATCGGGCCATGATTTTTCTTTGGGAAAACAGCCTCCATCCTGTAAAATCGGTTTACAGGCGCGATAATAAAGTGAAAACCATCGAGGAATGCGTCGTCATGGCTATGGACGGGGCCGATCCCGCCCTCTACCCCTTTCTCCCCTACATCCTCCAGGACATCTGGGAAATCGGCGCCTCTCCCGACATCATCGTCCACCTGCTCCAAGATCACTGCCGAACCCGTGCGGGCCTCCGGCTTCTCGACCTTGGCTGCGGCAAGGGCGTGGTCTCGATCCAAGCCGCGGCCGAGATCGGCATCTCCTGCCTGGGGATCGACGCTGTCGAAGCCTTCGTGGCCGAAGCCCGGTCCCGGGCGGCCGAATACAAAGTCGATTCCCTCTGCCGGTTCGAGGTCGGCGATATCCGTCTTCGGGTCAAGGAACTCTCGGGTTTCGACGTGATCGTTTTGGGGGCCATCGGGCCGGTTTTCGGCGACTACCGGGAAACGCTCGTCACCCTGTCCCCCTGTCTGAAGCCGGACGGTCTCTTCATCATCGACGAAGGCTACTTCCCAGACGACAGCCCCTATACCCACTCGATCATCCGGAAAAAGAGCGCCCTGTTCGGCGAGATCGCAGCCGCCGGAATGGAAGTCGTCGACGAGGTGGTGATCGGCGAGGAGGAAATCCGCGAAGCCGACTCGGACCTGTTCGATAAGCTGAAAGCCCGCTGCCTCGAGCTGGCCGAGGCCCACCCGGACAGGAAGAACCTGTTCCTGGATTACATCCGCCGCCAAATCGAGGAGAACTCCGTCCTCGAGGACGAGGCCGTCTGCTCGACCATGGTCATCCGGCGGAAAAAATAGTATCCATTCCCCATTATCCAAGGTTTTGGTTGCTCCCATCGTCTAATCCACTTACAATTGCCCCGGAGGCTTGGAATGAAAAAACGAACAACCTGGATCATCGCCTTCATTCTCGTTCTCGCCGGCCTGGCGGTTGCGGCCTTCGTCCTTCTTCCGGGCCGGGGTGGGAAGGAAGAGCAGGGGCCGAAGACCGCCCGCGTCGTCCGGCGCGACATCGGGTCCACGGTTATTTCAACGGGAATCATCAAACCCATGGTCGGAGCCGAGGTCAAGGTCGGCTCGCGCGTCTCGGGCGTGGTCAGGAAGCTCCGGGCCCAGATCGGCGACCGCGTCGCCGCCGGGCAGGTCATCGCCGAGCTGGACGATGCCGAACTCCGGGCCAAGGCCGGCCAGGCGGCCGCCGCCCTGGCCAAGGCGGAGGCCGACCTCGATCTCACCCGCCTCAACGCCGGACGTCTCGGGTCGCTTTTTGAAAAAGAGTTGATCTCCGTGCAGGAATGGGACCAGGCCCAAAGCGCGGTCAAGGTCGCCGAAGCCCAGAGGGAACAAGCCCTGGCCAATGTCGAATCGGCCAAGGTTCAGCTCGAATACGCCCGGATCTATGCCCCGGTCGGAGGGGTGATCGCCTCCATTTCCACCCAGGAGGGGGAAACGGTCGCCGCCAGCTTCGCCGCCCCGACGTTCGTCAACATCATCGACCTCGAGCGGCTCGAAGTCCAGGCGTTCGTCGACGAGACGGATATCGGCCGGATTCGGGAAGGGCTGGAAGCCGTTTTCACCGTCGACACGTACCCCGACGCTGAATTCCGGGGCCGGGTGCAGGCCATCTATCCCAAGGCCGTCATTCAGGACAACGTCGTCAATTACATCGTCACGGTCGAAATCACCGACAACCAGGGCCGGATCCTGAGGCCGGAAATGACGGCCAATGTCACCTTTTTCCTCGAGGTCAGGCCGAACGCCCTGGCCGTGCCGGCCGCGGCCATCGTCAGGTCGGGCGGCGAACGGTTTGTCACGGTCCTGATCGACGGCCGGACGGAGCGCCGGACGGTCAAGACCGGCTGGCGCGACGGCGGATATATGGAAATCCTCGAGGGGCTCGCCGAGGGCGAGACCGTCGTCATCGTCGAATAACCGAAGGAGAACCCCATGACCCAGCCGGTCATTCAAGTCCGAAATCTCGTCAAGGTCTACAACAAGGGAGGAGGGGCCGAGGTTCATGCCCTTCGGGACGTCTCGCTCGAAATCGCCCGGGGCGCATTCGTCGGCATCATCGGCGCCTCCGGCTCGGGCAAATCGTCGCTCATGAACATCCTCGGCTGCCTCGACAAGCCGACCTCCGGAACCGTCTTCCTGGACGGCGTCGATATCGGCGGCCTCGGAGACGAAGCCTTGGCCCGGGTCCGGAACCGGAAGATCGGATTCGTTTTTCAGTCGTTCAACCTCCTGCCCCGGACGAACGCCCTGGAGAACGTCGAACTGCCGCTCATCTATTCGGACAAACCCGGGGCGTCCCGGTTGGCCCGGCTGGCCCTGGAGTCGGTGGGCCTGGGGGCCCGGATCCATCATTACCCCTCCGAGCTTTCGGGCGGAGAGCAGCAGCGGGTGGCCATCGCCCGGGCCCTGGTCAACGACCCGGAAATCGTCTTCGCCGACGAGCCGACCGGAAACCTGGACACCCGCTCGAGCTACGAGATCATGGCCCTGTTCCAGAATCTCAACACCCAGGGGCGGACAATCGTCCTGATCACACATGAACGGGACATCGCCGAGCATGCCCGGCGGGTCATCCGCATCGCCGACGGGCGCATCGTCGAAGACGTCGAAAACACCCGCCCGCGGGACGCCGAAGCGGGGTTGAACAATCTGCCGGCGCAGGAGGCCGCCCATGTCGACCGCTAGAATCGCAAAGACGGCGTTCAAGGGCATGGGCCGGAACAAGGTCCGGACGTTCCTGATGATGCTCGGGGTGGTGATTGGGATCGTAGCCCTGACGCTGGTCGTCTCGGCCGCCATGGGAGCCCAAAAGAGGATCATGGAGCGCGTTAGGAAGTTCGGACTGGACAGCTTGATGGTCACTGCGGGGGGAGGCCAGGAGATGGGCCGGCCGTCCTCCGGCCTGCCGACGACGACTTTGAAAATCGAGGACGCCCAGGCCCTGAAAGACGAGATCCGGTCGGTCGTCGACGTCGCTCCCTTCAACCGCCGCAGCCAATCGGAAATCAAGTTCGAGGAGAAATCGACGACGACGGGCGTTTTCGGCGTCACGCCCTCCTGGGAGCCCGTCTGGGACTGGGAAGCCAAAAAAGGCGAGTTCATCACCGAGGACGACATGGACGATATGGCCCGTTCAGCCGTCATCGGGGAGACGCCCCGGCGGGAACTTTTCGGAGACGACGACCCGATCGGCGAGACCGTCCGCATCGGAACCGTCCCCTTCGAGATCAAGGGCATCATGCAGGACAAGGGGACAAGCCCGGGGGGCGGCGATATGGACAACCGGATCTACGTCCCCCTGAGCACATTTCTCCGACGGGTGGCCAATGTCGATTACCTCTGGGGCATCAAGATCCGCCTCAAGTCTGTCAATGACATCGACCAGGCGGCCGAAGCCGTCGCCGCTCTCCTTCGGGAGCGCCACAAGATCGCCCCGGGCCTTCCCGACGACTTCACCGTCCGCAAGCCGGACGAAGTCAAGGAGATGGCCGAGAATGTGGCGGGGACGTTCAACCTGTTTCTCATCGTCGTGGCCGGAATTTCGCTCATCTCGGGGGGAGTCGTCGTCTCCAACATCATGCTGATCTCGGTCAACGAGCGCCGAAAGGAGATCGGTTTGCGCAAAGCCGTGGGCGCCGGCCGCCGTCAGATCCTTCTCCAGTTCCTCCTCGAGTCGACGGTCGTCACTCTGGCCGGGGGGATGATCGGGTTTCTGCTGGGAGCCGCGGGGGCTCGGCTGATGCAGGCCGTCACCAAGCTTCCGACGTCCCTATCCTGGCAGAGCGCGGTTCTAGGCATCGCCTTCTCCGCCGCGGTCGGGCTGATCGCCGGCTTGCAACCCGCCCGAAGGGCCGCCGCCCTCGAGCCCGTGGAGGCCCTGCGGTCCTGAGACTGTCCGCCGACCCGCCCAAGGATTCCGCGTTATGAGAATCGCCCGAAGCCTGAAGATTTCCCGGAAACAGCTGGGAGCCCACAAACTGAGAACAGCCCTGGCCCTGGCCGGGATCATCATCGGCGTCTCGGCCGTGATCGTCATGGTCGCGGCGGGCAAGGGAGCCGAGCGGGAAGTCCTCGGCCGGATCGAGGCCATGGGGACCAACCTTCTCATCGTCAATGCCGGGCCCGTGCAGCGGACGGCCGGCAGGCAGGAGATCAGAGGAACGGCGACCACCCTGACCCTCCGGGACTCTGAGGTCCTGCTCCTGGAAAGCCCCTCGGTTAAAGCAGCCGCCCCGGTCCAGTCGGCCAAACTTCAGGTCAAATACGGAAACCTGAGCACCAACACCGTGATCCTGGGGACGACCCCCGATTATCCGGCCATTCGCGGATTCCGGGTGGAACGCGGGGAGTTTTTCTCCGAGGAGCAGAACATGGCCGGCCGGCGGGTCGCCGTCCTCGGCCGGACGGTCGTTCAGAACCTCTTCGGAAAAGCCGACCCCGTCGGCGAGACGATCCGTATCGGCCGGGTCGCCTTCGAGGTGATCGGGGTCATGAGCCCCAAGGGCGCCGATCTCAACGCCGTGGACCAGGACGACCAGATCTTCATCCCCATCCGGACGGCTCTCCGCCGGGTTTTCAACCTGGACCATATCGGATCGATCCATATCGAGGCCAAGGGCAGGGACCGGATGGCCTCGGCCGAAGACGAAATTCGGGACATCCTTCGGGAACGCCATCGCCTGGACAAGGGGGACAAGCCCGACGATTTCACCATTCAAAACCAGAGCGACCTCCTCGAGGCGGAACGGGAGACGGGCGAGATGTTCACCCTGTTGACCGGAAGCCTCGCCGCCGTTTCGCTTCTGGTCGGTGGGATCGGGATCCTGGCGATCATGCTCATGGCCGTGCGCGAGCGGACCAACGAAATCGGTTTGCGCATGGCCGTCGGAGCCAGCCGAAGGGACATCCTCGTCCAATTCCTGTTTGAAGCGACGGCCCTGGGAGTGGGCGGCGGGACGGTCGGCGCGGCGGTCGGAGTCGCCGCCGCCGCCGCGGTCAACGCCGTAACCCGCTGGCGGGCCGAGGTGTCCCTGTTTTCTGTCCTCATCGCGTTCGGCTTCTCGCTGGCCGTCGGGTTGTTTTTCGGCGTCGTCCCGGCCCGCAAGGCCTCCCGTCTCCATCCGATCGAAGCCCTGCGGAGCGAATAAATATCATCGACGACCGAAATCGCCTTTCTTGTATTCCTTTCCGCCTCCTTCGCCGCAGCCCAGACCAATAACGTGTTCGATCATTCCCCCACCGTTCCCCTGAAACACGGAAAAACGATCATCTTCGAGTCAACGGGAAAACGGCCGCCGAATATGACCGGCTTCCTGAAGACCGCCCGATCCTCATCCTCCCCTCCTTTACTTGACAGGCGGTCATGGGCTATTTCGACAAAATCATGGACAAACTCAACTTCAACAAGGCGGCCGCCTCGGGCGAGGGCAAGGAAATCATCGCCGCGGCGTCCGCGCCCAAAGCGATCCCCGTCTTCGATGTCATGGCCCAGATGGAGAACCTTGCCGTCGAGAGCAAGGAAAAGCTCAACTGGAAGGTTTCGATCGTCGACCTGTTGAAGCTGCTGAAAATCGACTCGAGCTATGCCGCCCGGAAAGAAATGGCGGTTGAGCTCGGTTGCCCTAC
>JAFGEN010000268.1 GCA_016931595.1 Candidatus Aminicenantota bacterium
ACCTCTCCGCCTGCCGCGTTTCTTCCACCAGCGGCACGACGGGAGACGCCCTGGCCGTTTACTTCTCGGCCGAGGACGAGACCCTCGTCAATCTGTCCTGGACCCGGGGATTTCTCGCCCGGGGATTGAAAGCCTGGCACAAAAATGCCGCCTTCGTCGGCCGGCCCCGGGTCAAGAAGAGATCATCATGGTATGAAAAGATCGGGTTATGGCGACGCGAGGAAATCTCCTCCTGGGATCCGCCGTCCGCCTGGGTCGATTCTCTTCGGCGGATCCGGCCCCGGGTCATCACCGGCTATGTGATGACCCTGAACATTCTGGCCGAGGAGCTGCGGGCGAACCATCCGGACCCCGTCCGGAGAGGATTCCGGCCGGCTGCGATTTTCCATTCCTCGGCCGTTCTGGACGAAGCCTCCAGGCGGGACCTCGAGGAGACGTTCGGCGCGGTCGTGGCGGATTTTTACGGAGCGAACGAAGCCGGCTGCATCGCCTGGGAATGTCCGGACTGCGGCGCTTATCACATCAACGCCGACAGGGTGATCGTCGAGGTCCTGAAGGACGGGCGCCCCGCCGCGGCGGGCGAGTGCGGCGACATCGTTATCACCAATCTCCATTCCCGGGTCATGCCGTTCATCCGGTATTCTCTCGGCGACGTCGGGCGGTTGTCGACCCGGCCGGTTCGCTGCGGCCGGGGGCTGCCCTTGATGGACCGGGTCGAGGGGAGGTCCGACGACTTCATCGTTCTTCCGTCCGGGGAAAAAATCTCCCCGCATCCTCTCTATCATTGCCTGGACCCGGTCCCGGGAATCCGGAGATGGCGGATCGTCCAGCCCGCGCCGGACTGCCTTGACGTCGCGATCGAGCCGGGCCCGGACTTCAGTCCGGCCGCTCTCCAAAGCGTCCGCGAAAATCTCGAGCGGCTTCTTCAGGGCCGGCTGAGCCTGGAGATCGCCGCCGTGAAATCGCTCCCGGTTTCCCCCTCGGCGAAATTCCGGTCCGTCCGGTCCAATGTCCGCGGAGGGCGGGGATGAGCCGGCCGTCGATCCTGAACGAACGGCATCTTTCCCTCGGGAAGGGGATTCTCTGGGGAGGCCGGACGATCGCGTCCTGGGCCGCCCTGAACCTCGGCCGGCGTTTGAGAAAAAAACCTCCGCTTCCCTCCGTTCTGACCGTCTATGTGACGTATCGCTGCAACCTCCGCTGCCGGATTTGCGGCATCTGGAAACAGCCGCCGGACGAGGCCCATCCCGATCTTTCCCTGGACGGGCTTGAAACAATCATTGCCGACCCCTTTTTCCGCCGGGTCCGAATGATCAACCTGAACGGGGGGGAGCCGAACCTGCGGCCGGACCTTCCCGGAATCGCCGCCATGTTGATCCGCCGCCTCCCGCGCCTTCGGGCGCTCTCGGTCAACTCAAACGGGCTGCCCCCGGAAACGACCTTGAGGAACGCCCGGACCATCGCGGGCCTTTGCCGGGAGAAGGGAATCCGTTTCTCCGTATCCCTGTCTCTTCATGGGACGGGGCGGTTATTCGATGATATTGTCGGGCTGCCCGGAGCCTATGAGAACGTGATGGCGTCGTTCTCCGGGTTGAAGGCTCTCCGCCGTGACGATCCGATCCATCTTTCGGCCAACTGCGTGATGACCGGCCTTAATTTATCGGAGCTCGACGAAATGCCCGCCTGGAGCGAACGGGAGGGCATCCCCGTCAACTTCACCCTGGGCGAAGTCCGCGAGAGGTTCAACAATCTCGACATGGCGTCCGCGGTTCTGACCGAGGGAGACCGGCGAAAAAAGATGGTCGCCTTTCTCCGGTCGCTCGCCTCCCGCAAAAGGGTTTACCGTCAGCATTCCCTCCGCTATGCCCGATTGGCCGAAATGCTGGAACGGGACGCCCCACGGGCGTTGTCCTGCCACTATTTCATGGGCGGGGCGATACTGGGGGCCGACGGCCATCTCTATTATTGCAAGAAATGTCCCTCCCTGGGCAACGTTTTGGAGCGAAGCGCCAGGGAAATCTATTTCGACCCGGAGAACATCGCCTTCCGGAAAAACGGACTGGAAAAAAGTATCTGTCCATCATGTCCCCCTAACACCTTCAACCAGATGGAGGCGTCCCGGGATCTTCATAAAATCCTGGCGTTCCTCCTCTTCTCCCGCCGGTGAAGAAAGAAGCGGAATGAAAACGGACCTTCTCGGCTTGTTCCTGCCTCTCCTCGAGAAGGAGATCCCGGCACGGGAGGCCGCCGGCCTTGACACGATTCCCCTTCGGACGTACCTGGGGCATTGCTTCACATCGTCCGGGTCGCTTCATCCGGCCGGAGCGTTCGGCTATGCCGAGCGCCTGGGCCTGATGATGGCGGCGCTTGACGCCGCTCCGCTCCGGGCCAGGATCCTTGATGCCGGATGCGGCTATGGGACGGAGTCCCTTTTATTCTCCCTGTCCGGCCGCGAAGTCTGGGGCGTCGAGCTCGTGGTCGAGCGGGCGGCCTTCGCCCGTTCGAGAGTGACTTACTTCCAAAACGCGGCGGGACGGCCGCTCGATCTCCGGTTCGTCAACGCCCATATCCTTCGTTTCCTCGAGACCGGACCTTCTTTTGACCTGATCTGGGCGATGGAATCCATTTCCCACATCTATCCTCCCGAGCGGTTTTTCAGTCTTTGCCATGACCGGCTGTCCGAGGATGGGCTTTTAGTCGTTTCCGACCCGAATCCAATGAATCCGCTGGCTCTCCTGCGGAGCATCCGGATCCGGGGAAGCGTCCGTCACCATCCCCACCGCCGGTTTTCAGACCCGGAAACGGGGGAGCCCACCGATTACGGCCAGGAGCAGATCGTGACGCTTTCCCGTCTGCGCCGCTCCCTGCGGGCGGCCGGTTTTGAGCCGGGGCCCGCCGAAATCACCGGATTCATGGGCAGCTCGTTTCTCCCCGAGTCCGTCCTTGCGTCGCCTTCAGCGTCACGGTATCTGATTCATTTCCAAGAGGCGATGAAGCAAATACCCGTCCTCCGGTTATTCGGTTCGGTCTACACGGTCGTCGCCCGAAAGCGGCCGCGGGGGAAGCCTCGAACTTGACCGCTATGCGCCGCATCCTCATCGTCAACACGCATTCGGTCCTCAATTCCGGCGATGCGGCCATCGTCCTGGCCCAGACCCGCTGGCTTCAACGGGCGATTCCGGGACTCCGCCTCGCCCTGACCTCGCGGACGGCGGCGCTCGACCGCGCGCTGTACGAGCCGTTGGGAATCCGGGTCATTCCCGCTCTCTACGATGTCCCGAGCATTTTTTCCGGAGGCCCTGAAAAGTGGGCCAAGTCCCTGGCTTCCCTTGCCCGGATCAGGGCCAAGACCGACCTTGTCCGGGAAATCGGCCGGGCCGACCTCGTCATCGGCTCCGGCGGGGGATATTTCTATTCCAGCCGCCCTTCGGGCCCCGGGCCGATGTTCCTTCAGAACCTCCTCCACTTGAAGCTGGCTTGCTGGATGAAAAAACCGGTCATCCTCTTTCCGCAATCGTTCGGCCCGACGTTCGACCCGCGCTCGGCTCAGCTTCTTGGGAACCTGGTTTCAGACCCTTCGGTCAAGCGGATCCTGGTCCGGGAGGAAAACTCCCTTCGGTATCTTGAACGTGTTTTAGGGAAGGAATTCGACCCGGCCCGGTTCCGTTTGTGTCCGGATGCGGCCTTTCTCCTTGCCCCTGAGGAGGAAGCCGGGTGCGTGGGACCGCAAAGCCCGCCCCGGCTTCG
>JAFGEN010000269.1 GCA_016931595.1 Candidatus Aminicenantota bacterium
ATCAAGAAAAGCCGTGAAGATCCGGACGAGGAGCGGAGGCCGTCATATTCCCGAAAATCCTTACCCACACGAATTGGAAGAGAACCTTTTTTATTAAACGGCTTTTACCCGAGAATGAAGCCCTCTCATGGAATTTGCTCAGGAATCCGATGATCTTGGCTTCGTGGATAGAGCTTCTTTCGATATTCCAGTCCTCTGCATTTTCGACCGGGTAGCAAATCGTCAGCCGCGCATATGATTCGATCGATGCGAACCGCCGCATTGACGAAACATGCCCGCGTGTAATATATAGTATATCTGCCAAATATTCGGCCAGGAGGAATCATGCAATCATTCCGTCGAGCAAGCCTGATTTTAGGTCTCGTTTCCATTATGGCCATGGGTGCAGTCGTATACGCCCAGCCGACAGACCCGGCTCTCCGCCTCAAATGGGCGGACCAGTACGCGGCGATGAAGGCGGCCACGCCTTATCCCGGCCTGGCCTGGCGGTTCATCGGACCCGATATCATCGGCGGCCGTTGCACGGACATCGCCGTTCCCAAGGGCAACAACAGGGTCATCTACATCGGCTCGGCCACCGGCGGCGTGTGGAAGACCGAGGACCAGGGAGCGACCTGGAAACCGATCACTGAAGAGCTGCCGACTCCTTCGACGGGTGACCTGGCTATCGCCCCTTCCGATCCGAACATCGTCTGGCTGGGGACGGGCGAGGCAAACCATTTCCGGGCCTCGATCGCCGGCATCGGCGTCTATAAGTCCGTTGACGCCGGGAAAACCTGGACCCACATGGGGCTGACCGATACCAACTCGATCGGGCGGATCATCATCCATCCGACCAATCCCGATATCGTCTACGTGGCCGCGACCGGCCACGAGTGGACTAATAACGCCGAGCGGGGCGTATATAAAACGACCGACGGCGGCAAGACCTGGGCCAAGGTCCTCTTCATCAACGAGAAAGTCGGGGCTATGGATCTGGTCATGGACCCGACGAAACCCGACATCCTGATCGCCTCGATGATCCAGAGGATTCGCCGGCGCTGGAGCGACCCGGTTCCGGGCGGCGAGGACGGCCTCTTCAAGACCACCGACGGCGGTAAGACCTGGAAGGAACTGACCAAGGGGCTTCCCGACACCAACCTGACCGGCCGGATCGGGATCGACCTGTGCGCCTCCCAGCCCAACATCGTCTACGCCTACATCGATAACCACAACCCGGGCCGCGAGGTCGGAACGGGCGAGCGCGACGCTTACGGCCGGACCAAGGTCGGCCGGGCGATCGTCGGGGCCGAGGTTTACCGTTCCGACGACCAGGGCGAAACGTGGCGGAAAGTCAGTGTCTCCGACCGGTTCATGGAAACCTTCGGCGGGACGTACGGCTGGGTATTCGGCCAGATCCGGGTCGACCCCAACGACGACATGACCCTCTACATCATGGGGCTGGGCCTTTACCGGTCCCGAAACGGCGGAAAGAATTGGGTCGCGCTCGGCAACCGCACGGTCCACGGCGACCACCACGGCCTGTGGATCGACCCCGAAAATCCCTCGTTCCTGATCAACGTCAACGACGGCGGAGCTTATCTCTCCAAAGACGACGGAGCGACCTGGGCGGACTTTACGACTAAGATCCCGACGATCCAGTTCTACAACGTCGCCCTCGATATGGCCCAGCCGTTCAGCGCCCACGGCTCCGTCCAGGACCACGGCACCTACCAGGGCAAAGGCATCGCTCCGGCCAAGGACGGCCAGGCTCCCAAGGTGACCTGGGCTGCTTCGCCCGGCGGCGAGGGAACCCATATCGCCATCGACCCGACCAACCCGAACCTGGTGTACTCCTCCTCGTTCTACGGCCGGCTCGAGCGGTCGGAATTCAAGAATGGAAGCTGGCCGGGGCGTTCTTCGGAAAACCGGGCCAAGCAAATCTATCCCCGGCCGGCCGAAGGCGAACCCGAGCACCGCGGCCAGTGGCTGGCGGCGACCACGCTTTCGCCCCATGATCCCAAGACCGTCTACCACGGCTTCCAATACGTTTTCCGGTCGCGCGACCAGGGCGACACCTGGGAAAAAATCAGCCCCGACCTGACCGCCTTCGACCCGGCCAAGCAGGGCAAGCTGCCCTACGCCATTCCGTACTCCACGATCACGGCCATCCAGGAATCGCCCCTCAAAGCCGGCGTCATCTACGCCGGAACCGACGACGGCCGGGCCTGGCTGACCATGGATGCCGGAAAGAAGTGGACCGAGATCACCAAGGGGCTGCCTGCGAACCGCCACGTCTGGACGATGGTCCCCTCCAAGTATGACCCGGCGACGGTCTTCATCGCCTTGATCGGCCGCCACGAGGACGACTTCGGCGTCTATATCTACAAGTCGACCAACTACGGAAAAACATGGAAGTCGCTGGCCGGGAACCTGCCGGGCGGGCCGGTCAACGTCATCCGCGAAGACACCAAGAACAAGAACGTCCTGTATGCCGGCTCCGACCTGGGCGTTTTCGTCAGCCGCGACGCCGGCAAGACCTGGGCCTACCTGGGCAAGGGCTTGCCCAACTGCCCGGTCTGGGACATCCAGATCCATCCCCGCGACAACATGATGGTCATCGCCACCAACGGCCGCGGCATGTGGGTCCTGGACGATCTGTCGTCTCTGCAGAAGTAAAGCAAAGGGGTCAGGTCTTGTATTATGGTGTTTTTTGACAAGACCTGACCCCTCCTCACTCTTGGAGAGGTTATCATGAGAAAAGCAGGCAGGATGTTTTCCCGTCTTTTTGCCCTTACGCTGACCGTTTCACTGATCGTTTCCGCGTCCGCCCCTCCCCAGAAAATTTACTGGGGGGATGCCGTCCCCAAAGGCTGGAACGGCAAGTGGCCGGCCAAGCTCCTGACCGTGCCGGAAAAGACGAATTACGAGCGGACCGCCTCCAACAAGGAGGTCCTCGAATTCATTGACGCCCTGCGCTGGTCGAGCGACAAGGTCCAGGTCATGACCGTGTACATCAGCCCGCTGCGGAACGTCTGCCCGGCGGTCATCCTGGCCGACCCGCGGGTCGGCCGTCCGGACGAGGCGGCCAAGTCGGGAAAGACGGTCGTTTATCTCCAGGGCAACATCCACCCCTACGAACCCGAGGGCAAGGAAGCCCTCCTAATGCTGTCGCGGGAAATCCTCTTCGGCAAGATGACCAAGTTGCTCGACGACCTGATCATCATCATCTGTCCGAACTTCTGCGTCGACGGCAACGACACCCTGAGCCTGAGCGAAGGCACGCCGCATTTTCTCGGCTCCGGGAGCAATTCCCAGAATCTCAACCTCAACCGCGACGCCGTCCGGGTCGACACGGTCGAAGTCGCCGGGCTTTACCGGAACATCTTCAATCGCTGGGACCCGGTCCTGATTTTCGACGCCCACCTCATGGGCCGGGTTCAGCACGGTTATGCCAACGGCTATATCCACTGCACCGTCCCGGCGGCCGCCCCGGAGCCCCGGGACTATGTCTTCGACAAGCTTTTTCCCTCCGTCCGAAACGCCGTCCGCGACAACTACGGCCTCGAAGTCTTCACCCACAGCGGGACGGACAACAAGTGGCCGCCGACGATTTGGGGCCCGGGCCAGGCCATCTGGTCCAACGAGGCCAAGTTCGTGGCCAACGCCTACGGTTTGAGAAACCGGATGTCGATCCTGGCCGAAACACCCGGCCACGAGCCCTTCGAGCGCCGGATCTACGCCCACTACGCCCTGATCGCCGAGACGCTCGGCTACGCCGCGGCCCACGGCAAGGAGATGCAGGACATCTGCCGCAAGGCCGACGCCGACGTCGTCGAGGCCGTGAAAACCAAGTCCGAATCCGGCGAACTTCGCAACTGGACGGCCGGCAAGTACGAGTCCTACGGCAAGGTCGACATCTTGATGTACAAGGAACGCAACATCTCCGAATTCGTCCCCGGCACCAGCGTCCGCGGCAAAATGGCCGAACACATGCGCCGCGCCCCCGAGCTGGTCAAGGGCGTGGAATTCATGGCCAAGGCAGTCGGGACCGAATCGGCGGCCATGCCCCGCGGTTACCTGATACCGGCCGAATACGGCGTCATCGCCGAAAAGCTCCGCATCCACAACGTCAAGGTCGAGACGCTCGCCAAGCCCCTCAAGGTTTCGGGCGAGCAATTCGTCATCGACAAGATCGACCGGGGACGCGGCGGCGATTATTCGGCCAACAACATGGTCCGGCTGAAGGGCGGCTTCGCCCCGTCGCCCGAGCGTGAATTCCCAGCCGGGTCCTTCCGGGTCGACCTGGCCCAGCCTCTGGCCAACCTGGCCTTCTACCTTCTCGAGCCCCGGTCGGCCGACGGCTTCGTCGGGTCGGGAGTGTTCGACGGAATCTTCGAGGAGTTGGAAGCGGGCAAGCGGAGCATCGTCTACCCGGTTTATAAGTATTACAAAGTCCTGGACTGAGACGCGGGATTTTTCCTTCTTTCTTATTCGGTTGCGGCCATTCGGAGGGTGAGGGAGCCGTTGATCCTGTTTCCCGCGGCTTTTGGGGAACTTTATCGGGGGGCAATCCGTTGTCGTTGGTTGAGAGAACGGTGTCCCCCTGTCGCAGCGGGATGGATGGAAGCCGGATTCCCTCTCTTCTGGAATGCCCTAACGGAGGATCCGATCGAACCGCGGGTCGTTCCTCCCGGAATGGCTCGTTGCTCGAGGCAACCTTCCCGCCTGGGATAACATCTTCTCTTTGAATGGCGCGAATAAAGGAAGGCTTTCCATGCTGAAAAAACCGCGATTGATCCCCCCCGCCGCTCGTTTAATCGGACTATTTTCGGTCCTCCTGCTTCTAGCCGGGACCGGCTTCGTCCAGGTCAAGCCGGACGATTTGGCCGCCCGGTATCCGGAAATTCCCGGTCTCTATGAAATGGCGATACCGGGAGGGCAACCGTCGGTCATGCAGGTCTATTTTAAGGACGGTTCGCTTCACACCGTCGAGGAAGGGGATGCCGAATCGACGAAATTCGACCCGGTCGAGGGCGGCGTCCTGAAGTTTGCGAAAGTCCACCAAACAAAGGGGACTTTTTTGATCGAGTTCCTCCAGGACGAACACGGACGATACACCAAGTTTCGGGCCGTTAACGAAACGATCAAGCTGGATGCAACCGCCGTGAAGAAAGCCCCCTTGAACGACGCCGCGGCCGACCCCGCTTCCCCCAGCGATCGCCAGGGCTATTTCGAGCGCCATTACCGAAAGTCCGAACACCAAGTCCCGATGCGGGACGGCGTCCGCCTCTTCACCCAGGTGTACCGCCCCCTGGACGCTTCCGAACCCCATCCCATCATCATCATGCGGTCGCCCTATGGGATAGCGCCGTACGGCGAGACGTTCACGAACATGACGATTCCCTCCCTTCCTTACGCCAAGGAGGGCTATATCATGGTCTTCCAGGACATCCGGGGCACGTCCATGTCCGAAGGGACGTTCCGGTTCATCCGCCCCCATATTCCGGATAAAAAAACCTCGGCCGACGTCGACGAAAGCAGCGACGCCTACGATACGGTCGAATGGCTGCTTGTGAATGTTCCCGGCCACAACGGTCGGGTCGGATTCTGGGGGCCGTCTTACGCCGGTTTCACTGCGGCGATGGCCGCCCTCTCCGGACATCCGGCGGTCAAAGCCGTCTCCCCGCAGGCCCCGATGGCCGACCTGTTCCTCGGCGACGACGGCCACCATTACGGGGCTTTATACCTGGCCCACTACGCGAACTATGTCTACTCCATGGGACAGGTTCGGGAAAAACCGGGAATGGACCCGCGTCCCCGCCTCCGGTTCCCCACGCCCGACGGATACGCCTTCTATCTCCAGATGGGCACCTTGAAGAACCTGAGCGCCCGGATTTTCGGCGACACCAATCCGCTCTGGGACGAAACGATGGCCCACGAGACCTACGATGCATACTGGAAGGCCAATTCCATCTATCCGCATCTCCACAATATCAAGCCGGCGATCCTGACTGTCGGCGGCTGGTATGACGCCGAAGACCTGCTGGGGACCCTGCGGACCTATCGGGAGATCGAACAAAACAACCCGGGCCTGCCCAACACCTTGGTCATGGGGCCATGGCGCCACAGCGGCTGGAGTTACTTCGCCAGTCCGAACGAAAACCGGGGCGTCTTTCCTTTCAGCGGGACGATCCCGTATTTCATGGACAAGATCGAGCTTCCGTTTTTCAATTATCACTTAAAGGGAAAGGGCGCCGGAAACATCCCGGAAGCCGTTGTCTTCGAAACGGGGACCGATCAGTGGCGGACGTATGACGCCTGGCCGCCGGCCGAAGCCAAGGAGAAAAAGCTTTTCTTCGCCGCCGAAGGCTGCGTTTCCTTCGACCCGCCGGGCGTTACCGGCGGAAGAGACGACGAATCGGCTTTCGATGAGTACATCAGCGATCCGGCCAAACCGGTTCCTTATACGATGCAGACCAGCGCCCAATATTACCGGGAGTATTTCGTCGAGGACCAGCGGTTTGCCGCCTCCAGGCCCGACGTCCTGACCTATTCCGGCGCTGTCCTGGCCGGGGACGTGACGATCACCGGTCCGATCAAGGCCGAGCTCTACGTCTCAACGACGGGGACGGACGCCGACTGGGTCGTCAAGGTGATCGATGTCTACCCCGACAATGCGCCCGACCCGAAAACGAACCCGAAAGGAATCCGGATGGGCGGCTACCAGCGCCTCATCCGAGGGGACATCATCCGGGGGAAATTCAGAAACAGCTTCGAAAAGCCGGAGCCGTTTGTCCCCGGCCGGGTGGCGAAGGTCGAATTCGAGCTGCCCGACGTTCAACACACCTTCCTCAAGGGACATCGCATCATGATTCAGGTCCAGAGCTCCTGGTTCCCGCTGTTCGACCGGAACCCCCAGACGTTCGTCAACATTCGGACGGCGGGGGAGGAGGACTTCCGGAAGGCGACGCACCGCCTCCACCGGACGGCGGAATACCCCTCGGGCATCCGCTTCAAGGTCCTCGAGAAGTAAGCCGGGCGACCCCGCCTGACTCTCGGCCGATGTTTCCGGGCCGCGGAAAGGGGGCTCAGCTCCTGTTCCGGGCCAGTTGCCCGATGCCCTCCAGCAGCATGTCGACCTCTTTCGATGTGACGAAAATCGGCGTGGAAACGCGGACGCCGGCGGTTCCGGCGGCCGTGTTCCCGATGGTTCGAATGACGAGGTTGTATTTCTCGCGGACGAAATCCACGATTTTGGCCGGGGCCACACCCTCCAGGGCGAAGGCCGTCAACCCGGCGCTCAGGTAGGGGTCGGCCGGAGTGTTGATTTTGACTCCCGGGGTTTTCGCCAAGCCCTGTTTCAGGCGCCCGGAGAGGGCCTTGATCCGCCGCTCGATCCGGACCCGGCCGATGCGGTTCTGGAAGTCGAGGGCTTCGTCCAGGGCCAGGATCATCGCGTCGGCCCGCTGGCCGGAAGGGTCGAGCTTGCGGGCGCCCGTTGTTCGGTCCCATCCGGACGAAACGACCGTCGGCCAGACCTTCTCCTGAACGTCCTTGCGGACGTAGAGCAGGCCGATGCCGCAGGGCGTCCCCATCCACTTGTAGGGACTGGAACAGAAGAAGTCGACGCCCATGTCGTGCATGTTCAGGTCCATAATTCCCAGCCCGTGGGCGCTGTCGGCCAAAACAAGGAGGCCCTTGTCGTGGGCCATTTTGCTCAATTCCTTGATCGGCGTGATCAGCCCGGTGATGAAACAGGTGTGGCTGACCATGATGAGTTTGGTCTTCGGGGTAACAGCCTTTTCGAAGGCCGAAACGATGGCCGCCGTATCCCCATGGGGAGGCCCGATGGGGACTTCCTTGACGACGATCCCGCTCCGTTTGGCCTTTAATTGGACGGGGCCGATTCCGCCGGGATGCTCGAGGTTCGAAATGAGGACCTCGTCTCCGGCGTTCAGGTCGAGCCCATTGACGACGAAGTTGATCCCTTCGGTGGTGTTGCTGGTCAAGGCGACTTCGTCGGGGGCCGCGTGGACGAACGCGGCGAGCTTTGTCCGGACGGCTTCCCGGAAACTCGGCAGGAAGTTATAGACATCGTATGGATTTTCGGCCTGCCTGCGAAAGGCGCCCATCAGGCGGTTGAAGACCGGCTTGGGCATCGGGCCGACGGTCCCGTTATTCATCATGATCAGGTTGTCCTCGAAGAGGTACTGGGCCCGGACGGCGTCCCAGTAGGCTCCGTCCGGGGCCTCGTCGTCGAGGTATTTCATATTGAGGCTGGTGATGCTCTGGGCCATTTCGGCGTTGGCCTTGGCCAGGGCGGCGGCGGAGAGGGCGGTTCCGGCCATGATGGACCGGACGAATTCACGGCGGGTGGTCGGTGTGGGCATGGGTCGGTCCTCCTTGGGGTCTATTTTATTTCAAGACCTCGATCTCGTAAACAAGCATCGCGGCCGGGGGGATGACGAACCGTTTTTCGCCTTCCCTCTGCCGTGCGAAAAACCCGTTGTTCCGGTAGGCCTGGTCGGCCGGGACGATCACCGTCCGCTTTTCGCCTTTCTTCATCGCCGCGATCTGGGCGTTAAAACCCGGATTGATCCTCGTTTTCCCGACTTCGTATTCGAACGCCGCGGGCGTCTTGCCTGGGTAGGGGGTCCCGTTTTCGGTTGTACTGACGAACGTCATCCCGCTGAGCAGGCATTTCCCGGAGTAAGCGACCTGGACCTTGTCGCCTTCCTTCAGGATTTTTCCCTTGCCTTCAACCGTCACGACGTACTTCACCCCGTTTTCGGCCTCGACCGCCTCCGGCCAGCCGGCCGCCACGGCCGCATCCTCGGCTGCCTTCCGGTCCTCGTCCTCCTTCTTGACCCGGGCCCAGGCCGCGTCGGTCATCGTCTTGAAGGATTCGGTCGTCGGGCGGAAGGCCTTGGCTGCTTTCCCGACTCGGACGATCTTGACCGTTTCGACCTCGTCTCCCTGGACGATGGACATCACGACGTCGAGGCCCTCGACGACTTCGCCCCAAGCGGTGTAGATCCCGTCCAGATACGTCCGGTCGCCCAGGGTGACATACCACTGGCTGCCGTTGGTGTGCGGGCCTCCGTTGGCCATGCCGACGGTCCCGGCCTTGCCGTGGGTGATTCCGGCGTAGATCTCGTTCGGAATCGAGTAGCCGAGGCCGTCGTCGTTCCCGTCTTTCGGGATCCCGCACTGGATGACGTGGCCGGGGACGACCCGATGCCATTTCGTGCCGTTGAAATACAGGGCGCCGGCCGGGACGGCCCCGTTGGCGATCGTCCCTTCGGCCAGGCCGACGAAATTGGCCGCGGTCATCGGGGTGTGTTCAAAGTCGATTTTAAAGACGAACATCCCCTTACCGACGGTGGACACCTCGGCGTACAGGCCCTCGGGGTACTTGGGGGCGCCGCAGGCCGAGAACAGCCCGGCCAGGGCGATGACCGCGACTCCGGCCAGGGCGAACATTCGGTTTCCTTTCATCTTCTTCTCCTCCTCCTCTTCGGTCATATGGTCTTAACGACGTCGATGAAGTAATGCTCGACATCGACTTCGAACTCGTCTTTCTTCAAATCGGTCTTCATCGTCTGCCATTCAATCGTCGGCCGGAGAAGCGCCCATTGACCTTTCCGCCCGGCCCGAACCGGCATGGCGAACGACGTTTCATCGGCTTTCCAGCGGTAGGAGACGGTTCCATCCGCCTCGTCGAATTTCAGTTCCAGGGCCGGGATGGCCGCACACTTCAGGTACTGGTCGAAGACCGGCCGGAGGTCTATCCCCGTCCCGTCGTTGAAATAACGGATCACGTCCTCGGTTTCGATGTTTTGATACTTGAAGCGGCCGTAGAGCCCCTTGACCAAGGCCCACCATTTCGCATCGTCGTCGACGATGCTCCGCAACGTATGGATGAACAGGGCTCCCTTGAAATACTGGTCCTGGGGCGGGTAGTAATGGGTGTCGCGCGGGCCGACGATGGGCTGGCGGTTGCGGACTTTCCCTTTGTAGCCGTTGATGTACTCGAGGGCATCGTCATAGCCGAACATGTGTTCGACGTAGACGGCTTCCATATACGTCCCCCAGCCCTCGTGGATCCACATGTCGCAGATGTCGGCGGCGGTGACCGAGTTGCCCATCCATTCATGGGCGCTTTCGTGAATGATGATGAAGTCGAACTTCAAACTGATCCCCACCCCGGTCCAGTCGCGCTCGAGGTAGCCGTTGGCGAAGCGGTTGCCGTAGGTCACCGCGGACTGATGCTCCATCCCCGCGTACGGAACCTGGACCAGCTTGTAGCCGTCCCGGAAAAAAGGATACGGGCCGAAATATTTCTGAAAGCACTCGATCATCGGCTTGGCCTGGGCGAACTGGCTTCGGGCCTTGTCCAGGTCCTCGGGCAGGCAATAAAAATCCATGCTCAGGCCGTCCAACCGGTCCTCGAAATGGACGTAGGTCCCGATGTTGAGGGAGACGCAGTAATTGTTGATGGGGTAATGAATCGTCCAATCCCAGCGCGTATAGCCGTCGCCGAGGTCGGTCTTGCCGGCGAACCGGCCGTTGGAAACGTCGGTCAGCCCGTTGGGGATCGAAACGCGGAGGACCATGTTCTCGACCTCGTCCCGCTGCTGCTCCTTATTCGGCCACCAGGTCATCGCTCCCGACCCCTGGCAGGAGGTCGTGATCCAGGTCCGTCCGACCGGGTCGGTCCCGAACGAAATCCCGCCCCGGCCCCGCTCCCCGGTCGCCTGTCCGGAGAAATAGAAATCGACTGCCGCGACCTCGTCCTTTTTCAACGGCCGGGGGAAATCGACGAAGACCGCGTCGTACTCCCGGGTGTAGGCGAGGGCCGACCCCTCGAACATGATCTTCTCCACCTTCAGAGCCGAGACCAAATCGAGCTGAACGCGGGAGTCTTCTTTGAGCATTTTGAAGCGGATGGTGTTTTTCCCGCCCCAGGACTTGGCCTTCGGGTCGACCCGGAGATCGAGGTCGTAGGAGAGCAGGTCGTTATTCGCCCGGTAGGGGCCATATGCGCCCCGGAGCGCCACGGCCTTGGGATCCGGGGCGGGCCGGGCCGGCTTCTGCTGCGGCGGCTTCGGCTTGTCCGGGGGCGGGGGGACCTGGGCCGAAACGGCGGCGAATGACGCCGCGGCCCATAAGAGCAGAACAGCCGCCGTTCTCGCAAAACGTGATCTGGAGGGGTTTCTCGCGGGCATGAAGTCCTCCTTTTCGCGTTTGATTTCCCGGTTCGCCTCCGGCTCAAGGGCCTATCGTATGCCGGTTTCGGCGACCCGTCAACGGCCGAGCGGTCCGAGGGGACTTCTTCTGCCGGCATCTCTCCGGCAGCCGTGTTTCGGTCGGTTGACATTGTCCGGCGTTCGTGATTATCCTGGGATCACGGCTGGAGGCAGGATTCGTGAAATACAGCCATTTAGGCATCCCGACGAGCGTCCCTCAGGCGGGCGAGACATACCTGGAGCAATTCGATACCCACGTCACCGACCATGAGAGCAATCCCTACGGCATCCAGTGGATGCGGTACGGCCCCAATTGCCGGCTTCCGGAATTGGTGAAAACGGTGGCCCACGTCGCCTTCGAGGTCGACGACCTGGAGAAAGCCCTTCAAGGCCAAGAGGTCATCATCGCGCCCAACAGCCCTTCGTCCGGCGTCGTCGTGGCGTTCGTCGTCATCGACGGCGCCCCGGTCGAGCTGCTGCAGTACGTGAAATAGGAACCGAGGAGGATACCCCGCTCATGCTGATCGATGCGCACGCCCATCTGAACGGGTATGACCTGCTTGGCCCCGGGGCGCTGGACGCGGCCCTGGCCGAGATCGAGCATCACCGGATTTTCACCATCTCCAACTCGATGGACCTCCCATCCTACCGGAGGAACCTGGAAATCGCAGGCGCATGCGGCCTCGTCCTGCCCGTCTTCGGCATCCATCCCTGGTATGCGCCGGATTATGTCGACCGGCTCTCCGAACTTCGCGCCCCCATCGAGCAGAGCCCGATTCTTGGGGAGATCGGCCTCGACCATCACTTCGTCGAAGACAAGGCCGCCCACGAGGCCCAGGAGAGGGTCCTCGAATTTTTTTTCAAGGCGGCCGCCGAACAGGACAAAATCGTCATCCTCCATACAAAGGGCGCGGAGCGGGACATCCTGGCCCTTCTCAACCGGCATCATGTCCGGCGGATGATCGTCCATTGGTATTCGGGGCCCTTGAAAATCCTGCGTGAACTGGAGGAAAGGGGGGCCTATTTCACGATCGGGATCGAAGCCGCCTATTCCCGTCGTGTTCAGGATATCGTCCTGGCGATTCCCCCCGACCGGCTGCTGACCGAGACGGACAATCCCGGCGGGCCGAAAGAATTCATCGAGCAGCCCGGTTCTCCGGCTTTGCTCCGGGACGTCGTCCGGAAAATCGCCGAAATCAGGCAGACGAGCGAGGAAGCGGTTCTCCACGTGGTCCGGGCCAACCTGTTGATGTTGATGAGAGGAGATCCCCGGCTGGCCGACGCCGTCCGGGTCATTCGGGCCGCGCATGCGGCCTGACCGTACTCAGCGCATGTACTGATTCACATAGGCCCGGAGCTTCTCCATGGCTTCGGGCATGTTCCGGCGGCCGAAGCCGACCCGGAAATTGTTCCCCTCGAATCCGTAGGCCTCGGCCGGAAGCAGCAAGACGCCTTTCTTTTCGCGCACGTCGGCGCAGAATTGGCTCGACTTGGTTTCACCCTGAAGCCGGGGGAATCCGACCGTTCCGCCCTTGGGCCGTCGCCAATCGAACAGGTCCGGGTGTTCGGCGAAAAAGCCGTCCAACCGTTCCAGGTTCGCTCCGACCAGCTCCAGGTTTCTTTTCAGAATCCTGTCCCTGGCCCGGAGGGCCATGATGGCCAGGAGTTCGCTCGGGGCGCTGCTGCAGATGGTCGTGTAGTCCTTGTAGCCGGCGAATCCCTTGAACAGGCCGCCGTCCTGGGTCGCAAGCCAGCCGATGCGCAACCCGGCCAGGGCGAAACTCTTGGACAAGCCGGACAGCGAGACCGCCGTCCGGGACATGTCGCAGGCGGCCGGGAGCCGGTCGCGTTCGTCGTATTCGAGAAACCGGTACATTTCGTCGGAGAAAAGAACGATGTCTTTCCGTCCGGCGATCTCCGCGATCTTGGCCAGGTCGCTCCGGGTGATCGTCGCCCCGGTGGGATTGTGGGGAAAGTTGATGATGATGAGCTTGGTCCGGGGATTGATCAGGCTGACCAGGTCGTTGATGTCGAAGGACCAGCCTTTATGCTCCCGGGGGAGCCACTCTGAAACTTCCCGGCCGAGGAAGCGGGCGATTTCGAAGAGCGATTGGTAGGCGGGGTAGGTGACAATGACATGGTCCCCCCGTTCCAGGATCGTGGTCATGGCCACCAGGATTCCTTCCTCCGGGGCTGTGACGAGGACCTGCTCGGGGGAGATGTTCTTGTACAGCCGGGAAATCTCCTCCCGGAGGAGGCGATGCCCCTGCGGCTCCGTGTAACCCAAGCCGAGGTTCGCCCAAAGCTTCAGGGAAGCCTTGTCGGCCATGTCCAGAAGCTCGGCCATCGTCAGCGGCTCGCAGTCCGAGGCGCACATGTTGAAAGGCGCGGTGAATTCATGCTCGGCGAAGAACCGTTCCAGCTTGAAAGGTTTGATCTTCATGCTCTCACGTCCGCTCCGTTCGAGCGAATATTACCACGATCAGGTTTGTAAGAAAATCCTCCCCCCGGCTCCGGGAGGCCTGGATGGGCGTCGGCGGAAAAAATTGACACGGCCGATTCCCCGGCATACACTCCGGCCATGCGCTTGGCCGTCGTTTCGGACATCCACGGGAACCTGCCCGCTCTCGAAGCCGTCGCGGCCGACATCCGCCGCCGCGGCGTCGATCGGGTTCTGAACCTGGGTGACAATCTCTCCGGGCCTCTTCTACCCCTGGAGACGGCCCGGTTTCTTATGGCCGAGGACTGGCTCACCCTGGCCGGAAACCACGAGCGCCAGATCCTCACCCAGGGCTCCGGCCGATGGTGCGCCTCGGATGAATACGCGCACTCGCGGCTGACGGACGCCGAATTTCAGTGGCTGCGGTCGCTTCCAGCCCTGTTGCGGCCTTTTCCCGATGTTGTGGCCTGCCACGGAACACCCGCGCACGACGACCGGTATTTTCTCGAAACGGTCGAGCGGGGACGGATCCGGCCGGCGAGTCCGGCGGAAATCGAGGACCGCCTCGGAAATGAATCCGCCCCGCTTCTCCTCTGCGGACATACGCATACGCCCCGGGCCATCCGGACGAGCCGCGGGCAGCTCATCGTCAATCCCGGCTCCGTCGGCCTTCCGGCCTACGAAGACGAGTTCCCCGAACCGCATGTCGTGGAAACCGGCTCTCCCGACGCGCGGTATGCGATCGCCGAGAAATCGAACGACGAATGGATCGCGTCCCTGATTTCGGTGCCATATATTTTTAATCCCATGGCCGAGCTGGCCAAGTCGCGCGGCCGCCTCGACTGGGAACGAGCCCTTCGCACGGGGTATATGCGATGACCCTATGGCCTGCTCAATCCGAGGATCATCCGCGAAAATCGCGCGGGACAGTTTCGATTTGACACCCCGCGGTCCCTGGCATACACTCCCGCAAAATCGCCCTTATGGGAGCATTTGATGCGCATTAATCTCACCAGTGTCATGGTCGACGACCAGGAAAAGGCTCTCAAGTTCTACACCGAGGTCCTGGGATTTGTGAAGAAGGCCGATATCCCGATGGGGGAATACCGCTGGCTGACGGTCGTCTCGCCCGAAAGCGGGGGCGACATCGAGCTGGTCTTGGAGCCGATGGGCTTCCCTCCG
>JAFGEN010000270.1 GCA_016931595.1 Candidatus Aminicenantota bacterium
CTGGGCACGTCGACGGCGACGACACGGACCTTTTTCGGCCCGGGCAACCGATGATTCAGGCGCCAGGCGTCGATGAGAAATTCATAGACGCCCCTGTCATACCAGCCGTTGATCTGGACGTTTTGGAAGATGTCCCAAAGGGAAACGGGGTCGAGCTTGTCTTTAAGAAAAAAAGCGTCGAGCACGTCTTGTTTATCGGACGACAATTCAAGGAAAATCGTCCCGGTCCGGTGGACAAAAACGGGATCGGCAATCAGGTCCCTCAGGAAGTCCCATGACGCCTTCCGCCGGTGGATTTCCCCGTAGATCACCAGCCTATGGCGGCCCAGGGCGTCTTTCATAAACTCTTTCGGGGATTTCCCGAGTCTTTCGAGATAGGCCGACAAGACGGCGGGATTGGTGGAAACATTCTTCTGCCGGCCGATGATTTCGATGGTTTCAGCGAAATTTCGAGCTTTATTTTTGAAGACGCGGTAAGCGTCTTCAAGGTCGTTTCCCAAATCCTCGCCGGCGCGAAGCCAGTGCCCGTCCTCCTTGCTGTAGTAGGTGATGAGAAACAAGGGGGCTTGAAAGGTTGTGATGATACCGGCGACTGAATCTTGATAACGGATCATTCCGCGGATCTCGGTGTTGAGAATCGCCTCCCGGCTCTCCCTTCTTACGGGGAGGTCGGGAGCATTCGGCGGCGGGAAGAAGCCCTTGATTCGGAATGAATGGACGGATCGGAGGAGGCTTTGCTTCCCCGAGGCCTGCAAATATTGGTAGTAGACAAACGATTTCAAGGGGTCGCTCAGGTCGAACCGATTGTCATAATCGGCAATCCGCGCACACATTTTGATCATAGAGAAATCCTGGTTCGGCGGACCTTGGCTTTGCCCTCCGGCGGGAAAGGCCGCGGCGGCGGCAAAGAGGAAAAAAGGAACCAGGAAGAGGCCTCGCGCGTTTTTCATGGATGATCTCCTTTTTTGTGTTTTTTCAGACAGATGATGATGATGGTCCAGCTTGCCGAATCCATCAGGACGGCGCAGCGGACGCTGACTCGGGGAAACCTGGCGGTGTTTTGGACGGAGAAAAAAGGCACCAGGGTCGCCGCGAGAGGACCCCTGGCCAGAATCCATGGGGACTTCAGGAAGAGGGCCCGGCGGATATGTTTGTCCGGAAGCCGAAGGGGGACTTTGATCATCGAGAGAAAGCGTACCGGACGAAGCTTAAAAATCCTTTGGGAGATTCTTAAAAATTTCTTATGCCTGCATTATGCACGAGTCGAGATGGGTGCGGCCCCCTCCGCCGAAGAGCAAAGGCGCAGACAGAATGTAGAAGGCAACGCGGCTTCGGGGACGTGCGGCTTTGCGTGTACTCATAGTGTAACTTCTCAGCACCATGAGTGCGCCGCAGGATGATCAGTTGATGTCTCGTTCCCGGTGTAAGAATGCGGCTTCTGATGCAAGGCGCGGAGGGTGAAGCTGCCCTCACCTCGTTAAAAACGGGCCTGAGGACTGCGAACCCTTCGCAGCGAAGCAGATGCGGCGCAATCGTTTCGCCCGAAGGGTAAAAACTCAAAATTTCTCATCTTACTGAAAACAAAATAATAATGTAAATCAATGCAATTTTTATGAATAATTATCATGACGGGCTGACTCCCTCTAATAAGCATGAAAATGGATTTCGATATATCATCACAGTGTCTATTTTCTAACTAATGCAGATTAAGAATCGCTTTTCAGGCGGACCTCGAACACGGTCCGGTCGGCGGCGCTTTTGACAGCGATTCGGCCCCCATGCAGATCGACGATGCTTTTCGCGATGGCCAGACCCAATCCGGATCCTCCGCTTTCCTCCGACCGGGAGGCCTCGCTCCGGTAAAAGCGGTCGAACACCCGGGGCAGGTCGCCGGCGGGGATGGGATTCCCGGTATTCGCGAGGCGAACGACCGACCAGGCGCCGTCGCGGGAAAGGTCGATGTCGACGACTCCGCCGCGTCGCCCGTACCGGACGGCGTTGGACAGGATGTTCTCGAAAACTCGGACGATCAGGTCGCCGTCGGCTCGGACGGGGTATTGTGTTTCGGCCGCGCTCAGGAGACAGGTTCGTTCCTCCGTTTGAAACGTCGGAGCGAATTCCTCACGAAGCTGGGCGAGAAGCTCCCGCAAATCGATGCGGGTCGGCTGGAACTTCAATTGCCCCTGACGGACGCTCGTGTATTCGAACAGGTCGTCAATCAGTGTCTTCAACTGCCGGGATTTCTGAAGTGCGATGTCGGCGTAACGCCGGAGCGCGGCTGAATCCGTCTCCCGTCCTTGGCCGATGAGCTCCAGGTAACCAAGGATCGAGGTCAACGGGGTTCTCAGGTCGTGGGAGAGGCTCGTGATCAATTCGTTCTTGGTTCGTTCCGCGTTCCGCTCCTCTTCCAAGGCGGCTTTCAGGCGGGAGGCCATCCGGTTGATGTTTTCGGCCAGCTCGCCCAGCTCGTCCTGAGATCGTGGCGGGAGGACGACGTCGAGCTTCCCCAGGGAGATTTGCTGGAGCGTCCGGGAGATTTTTTCCATGTAGAGAAGGCTGCTGCGGCTCAGAAAAAAGAAAAAGAGGATGAAAAAAGCAAAGCCGGCGATGGCGCCGAGGGGAAGGACGCCGACCCGGGTCTGGAGATTTTTTAAAAGGAGGTAAAAGGAGCTCGTGCGGTTGTTCACGCCGACTTGATGCACCAGCTGGATCAAGGTCGTGACGCAGAACAAGGAGAGAAGAATGCTCGCCCCGAACAAAGCGATAATCTTCCACCGGAGACTGAAGATCTTAAGGCGCATATTTGTACCCGACTCCCCAGATGGTCCGAACGCGGACCGGACGGCCGGGATTCTCCTCGATTTTTTCCCGGATTTTCCGCACATGAACCATGACCGTGTTGTTCGAGTCGTAGTACCGATCCGCCCAGACCGTCTTGAAGATCTCTTCGGCGCTGAACACCCGGCCGGGATGGCCGGCAAGAAGATAGAGGATATCGAACTCGATCGCAGTGAGGTGGATCTCGCGGCCGTCGATCGCCACTGTCCGGAGATCTTTGTTCATGATCAGGTCGCCGGCCGCGATTTTCGCTTCGCTTTCCCCGTCCCGCCGGCCTGGGTTGAGCACCAGATAGCGCCGGAGCTGGGAACGGACCCGGGCCAGGAGCTCCAGGATGCTGAACGGCTTGGCCAGGTAATCGTCCGCGCCGGCGCTCAACCCCAGGACTTTATCCGTCTCTTCCGATCGGGCGCTGAGGATGAGGATCGGGATGTTCCGGTCCTGTCGGATTTTCCGGCAAACGGCAAGGCCGTCCATTCCCGAAAGCATGAGGTCGAGAATCACCAGCTGAACGTCGTGTTCGTTCATCAGGGCGAGAGCCCGGCCGCCTTCGGCGGCCCGGAGGACGTCGAAGCCCTCATTCCTCAGATGAATTTCGATGAGATCGGCGATGGCCCGGTCGTCTTCGACGATGAGGACCCGGCTTGGGTTCATGGGAGTTCTGTCTCCAGGAATAGCTCAAGGTGCGGACTCAGTCAAATCCTCCAGGTCCGGCCGACGGTCCTCAGCCCGAGGCGGCGCAAGAAGCCACGGTCGAGGCGACGATGCAGGCGGCGACGCCGGCCGCGATTTCCTGGGCGACCACGCGCCCGATCTCCTCGTTTTTAACCATCTCTTTGATTCTCTTCTTCGCTTCTTTTTTTTCCGGCTTCGGGAAGATTTCTCCGACCAGGTCGCAGGCCTGGATCAAGCTGAGAAGCATGACGGTCCTTGGCTCGACCGGCTTGTGATCGAGGACCGCGCGGCGCAGCCGCAGGCGCTCCTCCGATTCCGGGCGGGGGTTCGCCGTGGGATAGCGGTTCCCGGGAAACACGAACAGGACCTTTCTTTTTTCCCGGGCGAGGATGCCCTTTTCAACCAGCCGGTCCAGGCAGCGGTTGCGGAGCTTGTTTGTCCGGCCGTATTTCTCCACCCAGAAGCGGATCGCCTTGGGTTTTTCCTTGTCCCTGACGGCTTGCCAGATTTCGTTCAAGATCGGGTCTTTCGGCCCCGCCGTGCCGGCCGCGGCCAGCCGTTTATCCTGAACATCGGCTTTTTTCATCAGGAAAAGCTCCATCAGCGCCGCTCCGGCCAAGCCGAAGTGGAGACCGGAGGAGGCCGAAAGCAGGATCGTTCCTTTTTCGTCCTTCAGCGCCAGGAGCAGCAATTCTTCCGCCAGGGTTAATTCCATTTTCTCCTCCTCTACGGCGCGAATGAAGCGCGCCTCGACAGGGCATTCTAATGGAATTCTACGATTTTTCCAACCGGGAGTTTATCCCGATTGGTTCGCTGGTTGAAACTGTCGACCCGCCCGGCCGGAAACGGCGATCGAGCGGCTATTTGATGATGTTCTGTTCCAGGATGGGATCGGTGAACATGACGTGTCCGTACATCTCACCCCAGTGGCCGTCGGCCCGCCGGTCCATCCCGATGAACAGGGTGTGGAGGCGGTTGCCCGATCCCTCCCGTGTGCCGACCTGGACGGTCAGGCTCCGGGTGACCCGGTGGCGAAGCGCCGTCCGGGTCGTGTCCGTGTACTCGATGACGCTTTCTTCCTTCCATTCGGAGCTGATGACCGTCCTTGCCAGGATAATTGCTCCGGGCTTTGATTTCATCAGGATCGCCCCTGCCTTGGCCTTGATCGCGGCCAAATCGGCGCCGCGGTACCGGTCAGGCAGCATGTTCGTTTCAGCGATCCGGGCCTCTCGCAATTGGGTGTCGGACTTGGACAGGGAGTCGAGCCTGATCCACAGCGACTGGAGCCTCCGGTCCCGGGAGTCGAGGAGACGGGCGGCCCGTTCAAGAATCAACCGGATGGAGATGAATTGATCTTTATCGGCGAAAAGGAACGGCTGTCCGGCCTTCCGCTTGTCCTGCTGCGTCTTGGTGAAGGCGGCCAAGTCGTCGAGCTTTCGGCCGGCCTCTTCGAGGTCGGAGTCGGCATACTCCCGGACCGAAGCTGAGAAATCGGCCAGGGCCTTTTCAAGCTGCGCGGCGGCATCCAGGAGCTCGTCGGTCGGAGAGGCGACCTTGGCCTCCCGATATTCGCGCAGCGCCTCGGAGGCCGTGCTGTAGATCTTCAGGCGGACGGCCATTTCGGCCGCTTCCTGGGTCGCGCTTGGGATGAGATACCGGGCCGGGTCGTGGCCGGGGCGGCCGATGCCGATGACGAAGGGTTTCAGTCGTGAGAGCCAGGGAGCCGACGCCCCGGCGGAGGCATCGGCCTCGGCGGAGGCTTGGGCTGCGGCCGCCCCCTCGGCCTCGACTTTGCCCCCGATGGCGGCCTCGAGGGCGGCGATCCGTTCCAGAATTTTGACCACGTCGGGATGGCGGGGCGAGTATTGGCCGGCGAACTTGTCGCCGATCTCTTTCATCTTTTCTTTGGCCGACTTGACGGCTTGCTCGGCCGTCTTGATTTTCCACTCGGTCGAAGCGACGCCCGCCCCGTCTCTCATGGCCCTTTCTCCTGGCTGGAGAAGCCGGTCGGCCTCGCGCAGGCGGTAACTGACGCCGCCGGGGAGTTTTTCCTGGGCCGGGGAAGCGGCCGCCAGAACGGCGAGAATGAGGCCGAAAAGCGGGGCGCAAACAGCGGATGTCCGGGGCATGGGGTCTCCTCCTCGTTGTCGAAGAACGGACCCATTTTATCCCAGCCTGAGGCAAATGCAACCCCGGCCCCCTTCCCCTTGCGAACGAGGGCCGGATATGATAAAAATTTTCTTCACGATCCCGATTTTCATACCGTGAAGGAAGGCATCATGAAACAAACCCGTTTTAACGCTCATCATCGCAAGCTCGGGGCGAAAATGGTCGAGTTCTGCGGATGGGATATGCCCGTCGAGTACAAGGGAATCATCGACGAGCATGTCGCCTGCCGGACGGCGGCCGGCCTGTTCGATGTCAGCCACATGGGCGAGATCCACGTGGCCGGAAAGGACGCCCTGGCCTTCGTCCAGCACATCTCGCCCAATGATGTCGCCCGCCTGTTGCCCGGGATGATCCAGTATTCGGCCCTGATGACCGATAAGGGAACCTACGTGGACGACATGCTGGTTTATTGCGTCCACCCGGAATTTTACCTGCTGGTCGTCAATGCGGCCAACACCGACAAGGATTTCGCCTATATCGCCGCCCAAAAAGGCGCCTTTTCCGTCGCCTTGGACAATGCCTCGGACCGCTACAGCCAGCTCGCCCTGCAGGGCCGGCAGGCGATTCCGATCCTTCAACCCCTGACCGACGTCCCCCTGGCCGGAATGAAGTCCTTCACGTTCGCCTTCGGCAAGGTCGCCGGGAAGAATTGCCTCGTATCCCGCACGGGTTACACGGGGGAGGACGGCTTCGAAATCTACACCCTCGACCCCGACCCGGGCGTCATCTGGGATTCGATCATGGAAAAGGGAACTCCGCTCGGGCTGCAGCCCGTCGGCCTGGGAGCCCGCGACACCCTTCGGCTGGAGGCCCGCCTGCCTCTTTACGGAAACGACATCGACGACACGACCACGCCGATCGAGGCCGATTTCAAATGGATCATCAAGTTCAAGAAGGGCGATTTCCTCGGCCGCGACGTCCTGGTCAAGCAGAACGAGCAGGGGATCCAAAGAAAGCTCGTCGGCTTCGATCTCCTCGACCGGGGCATCGCCCGGGCGCATTACCCGGTTTTTGTGGACGGAGTTCCGGCCGGCCAGGTCTGCTCGGGCACGTTCGCCCCGCTCCTCAAGAAGGCCATCGGCACGGTCTACCTGCCGATCGCCAAGACCGCCGTCGGAACGGAGTTCGAGATCGCGATCCGGGATAAAAAGGTCCGGGCCAAGGTCGTCCCCTCGCCGTTCTATAAACGCGAATACTGATTTCAAATCACCGATATCATCATTTTCGGCAAGGAGGCCCGCATGTATCCTCAGGATTTCAAATTTACCAAGGACCACGAATGGGTGAAGGTTGACGGCGACACCGCCGTTGTCGGCATCAGCGATTTCGCCCAGAAGCATCTCGGCGACGTCGTCTTCGTCGAGCTCCCGGCCGTGGGGACGAAGCTTGCCGTCCACCAAACGATCGGGACCATCGAGTCGGTCAAGGCCGTGTCAGAGGTCTTCTCGCCGGCCGCCGGCGAAGTCGTCGAAACCAACTCCGCCCTGGCCGACGCCCCGGAGACGATCAACCAGGATCCCCACGGCACGGGCTGGATCCTGAAGATGAAGCTGGCCGACAGGGGCGGTCTCGACGCCCTCATGGCCGCGACCGATTACGAGAAATACCTCGAAGGCCTCGAGCACTGATCGCCGGGCCGGGCGCCGAACATGAGTTATATTGCGCTGAGCGGTCAAGATCAAAAGGAGATGCTCGCCCGGGTCGGGGCGGCCTCGGTGGATGATCTGTTCTGCTGCATCCCCGAGGATTCGCGGCTCCGGCGGGATCTCGACCTTCCCGCGGCCATGACTGAGCCGGAACTCCTCCGGCACATGGAGACCGTGGCCGGGCGGAACACGTACGGCCGGTACCGGTCGTTTCTGGGCGGCGGGGCGTATCATCATTACATCCCCACGGTCGTCGACTCTCTGAGTGCGCGGACCGAATTCGTCTCGCCCTACACGCCCTACCAGCCCGAAGTCAGTCAGGGCACCCTCCAGGTCATCTTCGAATACCAGACCCTGATTTGCCGGCTGACCGGGATGGATATCGCCAACGCCTCCCTCTATGACGGGGCCTCGGCCGCGGCGGAAGCCGCCTTGATGGCTCAGCGTCTGACCCACCGGGGGCGGATCCTCGTCGCCCGGTCTCTCCATCCCCAGTACCGGGAGACGATCCGAACGCTGACGAAAAACCTCGCCCTGGCGGTCGAGGAGGTGGGCTTCGGCGACTGCGGCGGACTCAAGTCGGCCGAGCTCCGGGAGAAGATGGGCCCGGACGTCTGCGGGCTCATCCTCCAGTCTCCCAACATGTTCGGCGTGGTCGAGGACCTGGCTGCCCTCGCGGCGATCGTCCATGAGCATAAAGGCCTGATGATCACGGCCGTGGCCGAGGGTCTCTCGCTCGGGATCCTGGAAGCCCCCGGCAAACTTGGGGCCGATATCGTCTGCGGCGAAGCCCAATCGTTCGGCCTTCCGACGTCGTTCGGCGGTCCGGGCCTCGGATTCATGGGCTGCAAGAAGGAATTCCTCCGCCAGCTGCCCGGCCGAATCTGTGGACAGACCAAGGATGTCGAAGGGAAACGGGGCTTCGTCCTGACTCTCTCGACCCGGGAACAGCACATCCGCCGGGAGAAGGCGACCTCCAATATCTGCAGCAACCAGGGCTGGTGCGCTCTGCGGGCGACGATCTACCTGGAGTCGGTCGGCCAAACCGGTCTTCGGGAGATCGCGGATCAAAACATCCGGAAAGCAGTCTATGCCGCCGGCCGCCTGGCGGCCGTTCCGGGCGTCAAGCTCCGCTTCAGCGGCAGGACGTTCAATGAATTCGTCCTCGTTCTTCCCAAGGACGCCGCTTCGGCCGCGAAATCGCTTCAAGCCAAGGGAATCCTTCCCGGCCTGGAACTCGCGCCGTTCTACCCCGAGCTTCCCAACACGCTTCTGGTCTGCGTGACCGAAGTTCGGACGAAGGAGGAGATCGACGGCTTTGCGGCCGCCCTCGAGGAGGTTCTCCGATGATCCGCGAACCGCTCATTTTCGAAATCAGCGACCCGGGGAAAAAGGGCTATTCCATCCCGAAGCTCGACGTTCCGGCCGATCCGAGCGCTCTCGAGGGGCTTCCCTTGCGGGCCGACATCCCCGACTTCCCCCAGGTTTCGGAGGTCGAGGTCGTCCGCCATTTCACCCGCCTCTCCCAGCAAAATTATTGCGTCGACCTCGGTCTTTATCCCCTGGGGTCATGCACCATGAAGTACAATCCCAAGGTCAATGACCGGATCGCCTCGTTCCCGGCATTTGCGGACACCCATCCTCTCGCTCCGGCCGGCATGGTCCAGGGCAATCTCGAAATCCTTCACCGGATGGAGAAGCTGCTCTCCGAGATCACGGGATTTGACGCCTTCACCCTTCAGCCTTCAGCCGGAGCCCAGGGAGAGCTGGTCGGGATCATGCTGGTCCGGGCTTACCATGAATCCAAGGGAATCCCCCGCAGGTATGTCCTGATTCCCGACTCGGCCCATGGAACCAACCCCAGCAGCGCCCATCTCTCCGGTTATGAGGTCAAGGAAATCAAATCGAACGCCTCCGGCCGGATCGACCCGGCCGTCCTCGAGCAGGCCATGACCGACGAGGTCGCCGCCCTGATGGTCACCAATCCCAACACCCTGGGGGTGTTCGAGTCGGACATCTGCCTGATCGCCGAGATTGTTCACGCCAAGGGCGGTTTGCTTTACATGGACGGGGCCAACATGAACGCCCTGGCCGGCGTGGCCCGGCCGGGGGACTTCGGCGTCGACGTCCTCCATCTCAACCTTCACAAGACCTTCTCCACCCCCCACGGCGGCGGAGGCCCCGGCTCGGGGCCGGTCGGGGTCAAGAAGATTCTCGAACCGTTCCTGCCCGTTCCGGTCGTTGCGAAAAAGGGGGAGGCCTACGCCCTCGACTTCGACCGGCCGGCGTCGATTGGGAGGGTTCGGTCGTTCTTCGGCAACTACCTGGTCGTCCTGAAAGCCATGGCCTATATCCTCTCCCTCGGCCCGAAGGGCGTGCGGGAGATGGCCGAAATCGCCGTCCTCAACGCTAACTATATCCGCAAGGGCCTGGAGGGCGTGTACGACCTGCAGTACGACACCGCCTCCATGCACGAAGTCGTCTTTTCGGACAAGATCCAGAAAGAGGCTTATGGAATCACCAACCTCGACATCGCCAAGCGGCTGATCGACCACGGCTTCCATCCGCCGACGATGTCCTTTCCCCTGATCGTCCATGGGGCTTTGATGATCGAACCGACCGAAACCGAGAGCCGCCGGGACCTGGACCTCTTCATCGAGGCGATGAGAACCATCGCCCGGGAGGCGGCCGAAAATCCGGCCGTCCTCAAGGAGGCGCCGCATCACACGTATGTCCGCCGCCTGGACGAAACGGCCGCGGCCCGAAATCCGATTGTTGCCTGGGATGGCCGAAAAGCCTGATGAGTCTTCAACGCCTGATCCTGAACCTGCACCGTTTCTGGGCGGACCAGGGGTGTTACCTTGCCCCGACCTACGACGTGGAAGTCGGGGCGGGGACGATGACGCCGGACACGTTTTTTCGGGTCCTCGGCCCCCGGCCTTGGCGGACGGCGTACGTCCAGCCCGCCCGCCGTCCGACCGACGGCCGGTACGGGGAGAATCCCAACCGCGTCCAGAAGCACCACCAGTACCAGGTCATCATCAAGCCCTCGCCGGCGGATATCCAGAACGTCTACATCGAAAGCCTGCGGGCCTGCGGCATCGACCTCCGCGACCATGACCTGCGCTTCGACGAGGACGACTGGGAATCGCCGACGATCGGGGCCTGGGGGGTGGGCTGGCAGGTCATGCTCGACGGCTTGGAAGTCTCCCAGTTCACCTATTTCCAGCAGGCGGGAGGCCTGGAAGTGTCCCCGATCCCGGTGGAGATCACCTACGGCCTGGAACGGCTGGAGATGTTCATCGAGGGCAAGGACGACATCTACGACCTCCAGTGGTCCGACGACGTCACCTACCGCGACCTCCGCTTGGACGAGGAACGGCAGTTTTCCGAGTACAATTTCAACCGGGCGACGATCAAGTCGCTCCGGGACCAGTTCGCCCTGGCCGAGAAGGAAGCCCAGATGCTGATCGACAAGCGCCTGCCTCTTCCGGCTTACGACCAGTGCCTCAAGTGCAGCCATTGCTTCAACCTGCTCGACGCACGGGGGGCGATCAGCGTCACCGAGCGGGTCAAACTGATCGCCCAGATCCGGACCCTGGTCGCCCAGGTCGCCCGGGTGTTCACCGCTCCCGAGCCCGGGACGGAAGGGGCGGCCTGATGGAATTCCTGCTCGAAATCAACGTCGAGGAAATGCCCCTGGCCCACGTCCGGTCCGCCCTTACCGACATGTCCGAAAGGATCAGGAAAGAGCTTCTTGCGGCCCGGATCGCGGTTGAAGGATGGCGGAGCTTCTCCACCACCCGGCGGCTGATTCTTACGGCCGACCTGTCCGCCGGCCAGCCCGACCGGGACGAGCTTGTCACCGGGCCGCCGAAAGCGGCCGCCTATGCGGCCGACGGCTCGCCGACCCCCGCCGCCCTGGGCTTCGCCCGGAGCAAAGGCGTGGACGTGTCCGAGCTTCAGGTTGTCAAGACGGAGAAAGGCGAGTATGTCGGCGTCCGCAAAGCCGTCAAGGGACGGCGGACGGCCGACGTCCTCTCGAAGGCTCTTCCGGTGATCATCGCCTCGCTGTCCTTCCCCAAGCCGATGCGCTGGGGAACCGGATCCCTCCGTTTCTCCCGCCCGATCCGGGGTCTGCTGTGCCTTCTCGGTGGAGAAATCGTCCCGTTCTCCCTGGAAGGGCTCGTTTCCGGAAACCGGACGACGGGGCACAAGCTCCACGCCCCCGAACCATTCGAGATCCGGTCGTTTGAGGATTACCGCGGGGGATTGGCCGGCCGCCATGTGACGATCGACCCCGAGGAGCGGAAGGCCTCCATCCTCTCTCAGATGTCCGCCCTCCTCGCCCCGCTCAAGGCCGAGATGTATCCCGACTCGGCCTTGCTCGACAAGCTGGCCAACGACGTCGAATCGCCGTTTGTCGTGATGGGTTCATTCCCGGAAGCATTTCTGGATCTGCCCCTGGAAGTCCTGAGCACGGCCATGCGCGAAGGCCAGAAGCTCTTCTCCGTCGTCAAGGGAGGAAAGCAGCTCCCGCTGTTTCTCGGCGTGGCCGATGTCACGGCCGATGCCCGGGGATTCATCCGGGCGGGCCACGAGCGGGTGCTCAAAGCCCGTCTGGCCGATGCCCGCTTTTTCTGGGAACAGGACCTGAAAACCGGCTTCCAGAAATGCGCCCCGAGGCTCAAGCAGGTCCTGTTCCAGGAGAAGCTTGGTTCCTATGACGACAAGGCCAGACGCCTGGAGAAACTGACCGCCTATCTCTGCGGCAAGGTCGAAAGCTGCCGGAAAGCGCCGGAGTTGAAGCAGGCGGCGTCCCTGTGCAAGGTCGACCTGGTGACGGACATGGTCCGCGAGTTCCCGGCCCTCCAGGGAACGATGGGGGGGCTATATGCCAAGACCGAAGGCCTGTCCCAGCCCGTTGCCCGGGCGATCGCCGAGCATTATCTCCCGGCCGGGGCCGACGACCCTTCGCCTTCGAGCATCGAGGGAGCCATTCTCTCCCTGGCCGATAAGATCGACTCGATCGTCGGCGTCGTCGGGGTAGGCGTTCAGACTTCGGGCTCGAGCGATCCCTTTGGACTTCGCCGGAACGCCCAGGGCGTCTGCAAGATCATCCTCGATAAAAAAATCAGCCTGCCGTTCACCCGCCTCCTGGAAAAGTCCATCTCTTTTTACGGCGATAAGCTGAAGCTGCCCAAGGCCGAAATCCTGGACCGCCTTCGGGAATTCTTCGCCGGCCGGCTGCGGTATCTTCTGGAGAAGGAAGGGATCCGCTACGACTTGATCCATGCGGCCCTGGGAGCGGGATTGGACGATCCCTATTATGCGGCCCTTCGGGCCCGGGCGCTGGACACCCTCAAGGACGGGCCCCAGTTTGAACCGTTGATCCTGATGGCCAAGCGGGTCAACAATATTCTGGCCGGACAGAATCCGCCTTCGGTCAACCCGGCCCATTTCGTCGAGAAAGCGGAACGGGAGCTCTATTCCACATCCGGAATCATCCTGGAGAATGTCTCGCCCATGATCGCCAAGGGCGATTTCGTCCAGGCCCAGAAGGTCGTGTTCCGCCTCCAGCCGGTCCTCAACGTCTTCTTCGAGAAGGTGATGGTCATGGCCGAAGAGACCAAGCTTCGGAAAAACCGCCTGGCTCTGCTCGCGGCGATCCGTAAAACCATGCTCCGAATCGCCGACTACGCCCAGGTGGTGGTGGAAGGGGAAAAGGGGAATCGATCGGCATAGACGGCGGCGAGCCCGGTCAGCAACCGGAACCCGAAGCCCCAAATCCGGCCTCCCGGAGCATCCGTTCGAGGTCGTTTTCGCTGAACGGTTTAAATAAAATGCCGATGGGCCGGGTTGACCGGGCCTTTTCGAGGATGGCCTCGTCCGACTGGGCGGTGACGAAAACCAGCGGCAGGCCGTAGCGGCGGCGGATCTCTCCGGCGGCCTCGATTCCATCCCGTTGTCCCTTCAGCCGGATATCCATTAGGACGAGGTGGGGGAGGGCGGCGCCGGCCTGATCGATCGCATCCTCGGCCGTCGCAGCGATCCCGACGACGTGACAACCGAGGTCCCTGAGCATGTAGGAGATATCCCGGGCCAGAAGGAACTCGTCCTCGACGATGAGAACGCGGCGGGATCCGGCTTCGCTCCCGGCTTCAAAAGGCGTTTTTTGGGCCATGGGCGTTTTTCGGCTCAGAACCGGATGCGGATTTCCGTTCCCCCGTTGTTTCGGGTTTCAAGCGAGCCGTCGATCTGTTGGGTGAGGTCGCGGACGATTTCCAGGCCGAATGATGCGGTTCCATCGGACAGGACGGATTCGGGCAAGCCGATGCCGTCGTCCTTGACCGCCAGCTCGAATTTTCCATCTTCAGCCCGCTCGAGCCGGATGAGGATTCGGCCGTCACGGTCTCCGGGGAATGCGTGCTTGACCGCGTTGGTCACGAGCTCGTTGACGATGAGGCCGACGGGAATGGCCCGGTTGATGTCCAGGAGGATGTCCCGGGACTCGACCTGGATGTTCACCCGCCCGGCCGCTTCCCGGTAGGCGGAGAGAAGATGGACGGCCATGCTGTCGAAATAATCGCCCATCTCGATCTGGGCGAAATCGCCGGTCTGGTAAAGCTTCTCGTGGATGAGGGCCATGGACCGGATCCGGTTCTGGCTGTCGGCCAGGGCGGACTTTGCCTTTTCGTCGTCCAGCCGGCGGGACTGGAGACGGAGGAGGCTGCTGACGATCTGGATGTTGTTTTTCACCCGGTGATGGATTTCCCGGAGCATGACCTCCCGTTCCTTCAAGGATTGACGGATTTTTTCCTCGACCGCTTTCTGTTCGGTGATATCCCGGGCCGTGGACAAAGCCCCCAAGACCTGCCCCTGGGAATCCTTCAGGACACGGCACCACCAGGCCAGGAGGCGTTTTTGCCCGTCTCTGCGTCTCTGCCGGCTCTCGATGTAAATGACTTCCTCTAGTCCGTTGAAAAGCGGCTGGACGGACTCGTAAGTGGTTTGTTCCCCCTCGAAATATTCGGAGGCTTCGCGCCCGATGACGTCCCGGCCGAAAAATTCCAGGCCGGCCGCATTGGCCCAGGTGTAAACCTTGTTCCGGTCGACTTCCATGATGATATCGGGAACGGCCGCGAGAATGGCCGTCTGGCGGTGGGACAGGGCCTTGAGACGCGTTTCGGCTACCTTGCGCTGGTTGATGTCGATCACGGTCGTGATGAAATGGACCGGCTTCCCCTGATCGTCCCGCATGACGGCCACGCTGACGTCCGCCCAGAACGTTGTCCCGTCCTTGCGGATATACCGTTTTTCCAGCCGGGTCGAATCTTGCTTTCCTTCCATCAGCGGCCGAATCTTACGTTCAATTTCCTCGATCTCCGCGGCCGGGGTCACCTCCTGCCACTTCTTCCGGCTCAACTCCTCGAGTGGGTATCCGAGCATTTGTCCCATCGCGGCATTGGGGACGACTTCGCCGGTGAACAGGGTGAGGGATTTCCCGACGTTCACCGCTTCGAAGACGCTCCGGAACTTGGCCTCGCTCCGGCGGAGGGCTTCTTCGGCCTCGATCCGGTCGACGATCCGCCAGGCCGATTCCATGAGGAGGGAGAGCTGGAGCACGTCGGCGTCCGTGTAATCGGTTTCTTTGTTGGCCACGCCGACGACCCCCACGATTTCACCCCCTCGCAGAACCGGCACGGTCAGGTACTTGAGAAGCGGGGCGTGGCCCTCGGGGTATCCCTTTTTCAACGGGTGTTCGGCTGGAAAATCGTTGAGGATGATGGGCCGGCGCTGGCGGACGGCCTCTCCCCAGATCCCGGTTTTATCCAGTTCGTAGCACGAGGGAGGGTTGCTGATCGAGCATTCCTTCATCACATCTCTGGACCAGGTATTGAGGACGAACTCCCGGCGTTCCGGGTGATAATGGTAGATGTATCCGATTTTGCTTTGGGTCAGGCGGATGGCTTCTTCGAGGGCGTAATCGAGGTACTCCTGGACGGATCCGGCCTGGTGCTGGAGGGTTTCGATCAGGGCCTGGAGCCGGGCGATATTCCGCCGGGCTTCATGCTCGACCAGGCGTTCTGAGCTCTGGTCGCTGAACACGAGGACGACGCCGGAAATGGGCCCGTCTTTGTGCCGGATGGGCGCGCCGCTGTCTGCAATCGGGATTTCCCGGCCGTCACGGGAGAGAAGGAGGGTGTGGTTGGCCAGCCCGACGACCAGGCCTTCTCGCAGCACCCGCTGGACCGGATTCTCTACCGGCGCCCGGGTTTCTTCGTTGATGATGGTGAAGATTTTTTCCAGGGGCAGGCCTCTGGCCTCGTGCCGTCTCCACCCGGTCAGCCGTTCGGCCGTGGGATTGATGAAGACGATTTTTCCGGAGGTGTCGGTCACGATGACCCCATCGCCGATGCTGATCAGGGTTGTCCGGTAACGGGCCTCGCTCAGGTTGAGGGCGGTTTCGGCCTTGTGCAGGGCTCGGTAGTGGGCCTTGATTCCCCTCTGCCAGAACAGGAGGAAGGCCGCGGCCGCGGCCGCGATCATGGCCAGGACCAGGCCGATGATCAGAGCGGCCCGGAGACGCCAGCCGGAAAACGCCTCGGCCCGGTCGATTTTGGAAACCATGGACCAATCCGAGCCCGGAATGTTCATCAGGACGGCCAGGACCGGGACCCCGCGGTAGTCCAGACCTTCGACGACGCCTTCCCGGCCCGAGACGGCCATCGATGCCGGCACTTCCTTCCGGCTGAGGGGAATCCGGAGCTTGAGGGCGGTGTCCTTGCGGTGGCGGAGCTCGTTGAGAAACAGGACGTCATTTCCGTCCCGGGTCACGAGGATTGTTTCGGCGCTGGGGCTTGGCGTCGGCCAGGACATGATCAGGGGATAGAGATAGGTCCGGGGGTCGATTTCGAAAACGACGGCTCCAAGGAGGGGGGCGTCGGCGGTGTCGGACGAAAAGACGGGGACCACGGCCCCGATATGCGGGACGGAAGTTTCCGGATCGAGATGAAACCGGGTTAGAACTTCATGCCGCTCCAGGGCCGCGGCCTTCAAGGCTTCGACCGCCTCGTCATGAAGAAAACCGGTTTTCCCCGAGGAGGAAAGATCGGCTTTCCCTTGGGGATTCACGAAATGCACGCCGAGATATCGATAGCCTTTTTCCAGGAATTCGAACTGTTCGATAATTTCCGAGGCCGACTTCGAGTCGCCCGTCGCCGCCCAGCGCTGTAAAAGCCGAAGCATCCCGGTGTTCTCCGTATTTACAGTCGAATCGGCCAAACGCTCCCTGCGCCATTCGATGATCTCCCGGGACTTCAACTCGGCGATGGATTTGAGGGTTTCGATCGCCTCCGTCTGGAGCCTCTGATGCTGCCCTCGGTAAAACAGGATCCCGGCTATGGCGAGGATGAGGAAAACGGCCGCAAAGCCGGCCACCAAACCCGGGGGGATCCTTTCCGCCTTCTACGTCTCTTCCATGGGGCCTCCGCCGGCCGATCGCAATTCCTTCGGAAGAAAATATTCTATAATGCCAATATAGTACGTCGAGTTAAGCCGGTCAAGAGATTTCATCTTCCGCGAGTCCCGGAAGAGAGGGAGAGGGCGTTGTTTCTCTCCCGTCTTTGGTTTATCCTTACCCGGCTTGACTTCATTTCATGGGAGATTCCTTCATGCGCAAATCCGTTCTGAGCTTGGCCGTTATCTTGGCCCTGGCTGCGGCCTTTCCGTTCGTCCTGAGCGCGGTCTCGTCTTCTGAAGAAACGCCCCTGGCCTCGCCGCGCCTGCGGCAAGCCCTGGCCGAAGAGGTTTCGGGCGAACACGCCTTTCGCTACACCGTCCGGATTTCCCAGTTCGACCGAATTCAAGCCAACCGCGGATGGCACGAAGCCGCCGTCTGGATCCAGGGCGAACTGCGTCGGATCGGCTATGCCGATGCGGCGATCGAAGGCTGGCCGTCCAACGGCTCGACACGCTATTTCACGTATAACACACCGATCGGCTGGGAGGCCGAATCGGCCGAGTTGTGGATGGTCAAGCCGCGGCGGGAGCGGCTGGCCGATTTCGAAGAAGTCCCGTTGACCCTGATCAAGCATTCGGGGGCGGGGAGCGTTGAGGCCGAACTCGTTGACGTCGGACCCGGGACCGGCGAAGCCGCCTACCGGGGCAAGGACGTTAAGGGGAAGATTGTCCTGACCTACGGGTCCAGCGCTGAGGTCATGCGCGAAGCCTGCTGGAAACGTGGCGCAGCCGGGATCGTCTCATATTATCCTCCCGACGTCCGGCCGGGTTATCCGAACATGATCCGGTACACGGCCTTCTGGCCTCTCTGGGAAGAGCGGGACAGAATGCCCATCGGCTTCAATGTCAGCAAAAACCAGGGGGCGGCCCTCCATCGAATGCTGTCCGAGGGTCAGACCATCATCCTGAAGGCCGAGGTCAAAGCCGGATTTTTCGAGACCAGGGTTGAAGCCCTGACCGCCTCGCTGCCCGGGACCGATGAACCGGAGAAGGAAATCCTCATCGTCGGGCATCTCTGCCACCCGGCGCCCAGCGCCAACGACAACGCCAGCGGCAGCGGCGGGATGCTGGAAATGGCCCGGGCTCTCAAGACCTTCGTCGAGACAAAGACCCTGGCCGCTCCCCGCCGGACGATCCGTTTTCTCTGGATCCCGGAATTCTCCGGGACGGTGCCCTATATCAAAGCCCACTTGGAGCAAACCCGCAATACCCTGGCCGCTCTGAATTGCGATATGATCGGAGAGGACCTTCATTTAACCGGAGGGATGTTCAACATCACCGCCACCCCCGATTCCAACCCCGA
>JAFGEN010000271.1 GCA_016931595.1 Candidatus Aminicenantota bacterium
CCCTGCGGGACGGGCACATCCAGGGCCTCATTCTCCAGAATCCGGTCAAGATGGGCTACCTGGGCGTCCGGACGATCGTCCGGCACCTGCGGGGCGAGGCCGTCGAACGTGTGGTCGACACCGGGGTGGTTTGCATTACCCCTGAGACAATGGACACGCTCGAACATCAGGCGCTCTTGAATCCGGACCTTTCCATCCTGGATAAATGACCCCTTCCGGACCGCCGCCCCCGGCTCTCGAAATGAGGGGGATCGTCAAGCGATTCGGAGCGACGGAAGCCCTGGCCGGCGTCGATTTCACCCTGTCCGGCGGTGAAGTTCATGCCCTTCTGGGTGAAAACGGGGCGGGCAAAAGCACCCTGATGAAAATTCTCAGCGGGGCTCTTCACCCGGACGGGGGCGACATGCGCCTCGACGGGCGCCCGTACCATCCGTCCGATCCCGGCGTCGGCCGCCGGGGCGGAGTGGCCATGATCTACCAGGAGCTGACCCTCGCCCCCCACCTGACCGTGGAAGAAAATATCGCTCTGGGCCGGGAGCCGCACCGCCGCGGATTCCTCCGGCGAACGGAGGTCCGCCGGAAAATCCGGGAGACGCTCGATTTCCTTCATCACCCCGAAATCGACCTGGATGCCAGGATCGCGGCCCTGGGGATGGGAGCCCGGCAGATCGTCGAGATCGCCCGGGCGATCATGGACCGTTCCCGCATCCTGGTCATGGACGAGCCGACGAGCAGCCTCACCCGGGAGGATATGGACCGGCTGTTCCAGGTGATCCGGAAATTGCGCGAGGACGGGGTGGGGATCGTCTACATCAGCCATTTTCTGGAGGAAGTCAAGGAAGCGGCCGACCGGTTCACCGTCCTTCGCGACGGCCGGGTCGCCGGCGCCGGCCGGATCGCCGAAACCTCGCTCGGGGACATCATTCGGCTTATGGTCGGGAGGGAGATGAACGCGTTCTTTCCCCGGACCGGACGTGTTTCGGGCGATGTCCTTCTCTCCGTGGAGGATATGAAAGGCGGGGCGATGGCCCTTCCCGTGAGCTTCGACTTGCGGCGTGGAGAAATTCTGGGGCTGGCCGGCCTCGTCGGCTCGGGTCGGACCGAAACGCTCCGGACGATCTTCGGGCTCGACCCGAAGGAGGAAGGGTCCGTCCGCTTCGCCGGCAAACACGCGCCTTCCGGAAAGCCGTGGGCCAGGATCGAGGCCGGAGTTGGGCTCCTCAGCGAGGACCGGCAGGGAGAGGGCCTGGCCCTTTCCCTGTCCATTAAAGACAACCTGACACTCAGCCGGCTGCGCCCCTACCGGCGTTTGGGGTTTTTAAATGATTCTCTGAGACGGTCGGCGGCGGCCGGATGGATCGATCGCCTGAAGATCAAGTCAACCGGGCCGGAGTCAGCCGCGGGCGGATTGTCCGGGGGCAACCAGCAGAAGGTCGCCCTGGCCCGCCTTCTTCACCAGGAAGCGGACGTGCTCCTTCTCGACGAGCCGACGCGCGGGGTCGACGTCGGAAGCAAGAGCCAGATCTACAGCTGGATGGACCGCCTGGCGGCGGAAGGCAAGGGTTTGCTGTTCGTCAGCTCCTACTTTCCCGAATTGCTCGGGGTCTGCGACCGCATCGCCGTTTTCCACCGGGGAACGCTCGTGGCCGTCCGTCCGGCGGACGGCTGGACGGAAGAACGGCTCCTGGCGGCGGCAACGACCGGAAAGGCTTCTTGACCATGAAACGTTCGGCCCGTCTCACCTCCCTGATCAACCTCATGGCCCCCTTTCTCGGGTTGATTCTGGTCGTCCTGATTTTTTCCCTGATGCCGGAGGTCCAGTCGCGGTTCCTCCGGGCGGGCAACCTGAAGGCCGTGGCCACCCAGTCGGTCATCGTCGCCCTCGGGGCCCTGGGGATGACGGTCGTCATCATCAGCGGCGGGATCGACTTGTCGGCCGCGTCCAATATCGCGTTCACCAGCGTCATCGTCGCCGCCGCGGTCAATGCCGGAATTCCGCCGGTCCTTGCCATTCTGGCCGGGGTCGCCCTCGGCGGCTTGATCGGTCTGACCAACGGCCTTCTGATCACGAAGCTCAAGCTCGTTCCTTTTATCATCACCCTGGGGATGATGGGGATCGCCCGGGGCCTGGCCAAATGGCTTGCCCATAATCAAAAGATCGACGCCCCCCTGTCCTGGATCAACGAGCTGATGGCCAAGACGCCCCATCCTCCCTGGCTGCTCCTGGCCCCCGGGGTCTGGCTGATGATCGTCCTGGCAATCGCTATGGCCGTCGTCCTTCGAAAAACCGTCTTCGGCCGCCATGTGTTCGCCGTTGGTTCCAACGAAGCCACGGCCCGGCTGTGCGGGATCCGGACCGACCGGACCAAGATCATGATTTATGCCCTGGCCGGGCTGTTCTGCGGCCTGGCCGGAGTCATGGAATTCTCCCGGCTGACCGTCGGCGATCCGACCGTCGCCGTCGGCCTCGAGCTGGATATCATCGCCGCGGTCGTGATCGGAGGGGGAAGCCTCAGCGGCGGCGCGGGAAGCATCCTCGGCTCGATGATCGGCGTGTTCATCATGTCGCTGCTGCGGAACGGCTGCACGATGATGGGCTGGCCCAACTACATCCAGGAAATCATCATCGGGGTCATCATCGTCGCCGCAGTGGCCCTGGACCGGCTGCGCCACCGGGCTTGAGGCCATGCGTCCCGCCCGCTTGATCCATGCCCGGGCTCCGCTCCGAATCAATGACCTCGGGGGCTGGACGGACACCTGGTTCGCCGGGCGGGGCCGGGTTCTCAACCTGGCCGTTCATCCGGCCGTCGAGGTCGAAATCCGCGTTTTTCCCAATCCCCGCTGCCTGAGGTCCCGGGTCGATATCCGGGCGGAAAATTACGGCGAGCGGTTCGCCTTCGACCCCGACAGTCCGGGAAGGGAGCCGCACGGCCTCCTTCAATTCGCCGTCGCCGCCCTTCCGCCGGGCCCCCGCGAGAGGCTTGAAATTTCCATCTATTCGGCCGTTCCGGCCGGCATCTCCATCGGAACATCCGCGTCCGTCTGCGTCGCGCTGATTGGAGCGCTGGACGAGCTTCGGGGAGGGAAAGCCGGACGAAGGAAGATCGCCCGCCTGGCCCACCTTGTCGAAACCGAGGGGCTCGGGCTGCAAAGCGGCCTCCAGGACCAGATCGCCGCGGCCTGGGGGGGAATTTCGATGATCGAGATGCCTGCCTATCCGAAGGCCCGGGTCGTTTCGGTCCGCCTTCCTCCGGGCGTCTGGAGCGAGCTCGAGCGCCGCCTGGTCCTGGTCTACCTGGGCGCTCCGCACCGGTCCTCGGCCATGCACGTGGAGGTGATCGCCGCCCTTGAGTCAGGGGGCCCGGGGATGAAACACATTCGGGCCATGGCCGAGATCCCGCCGGCGGCCCGCCGCAGCCTTTCCGCCGGGGATTTCACCGCCTACGGCCAAGCCATGATCCGCAACAACGAGTGCCAGAGGGGCCTCCATCCGGGGTTGATTTCCCGGGATGCGGACGCGATCGCCTCGGTCGCCCGGGCCCACGGCGCGGCCGGTTGGAAAGTCAACGGAGCCGGAGGGGAAGGCGGGTCCATGACCATTCTCGCCCCGGCTTCCGATTCCAGGAGGAGGGAGATGGTCCGGGCGATCGAAGGGCTCGGCCGGGGGATCCGGGTGATCCCGGTCGTCTTGTCCCGGACGGGGGTCGAGGCCTGGACGGTTCCTTCGGGCGCCAAGGATTTTTCAAAACGATTGTCTAATCCGGCGAAACGTTCGAAGGAGATGAACGATGAATAAACGCATGATGACTCTGATGGTGATCGCCCTCATGGCGTTCGGGTTTTCCGCTCTGGCCCAGGACAGGCCGGCTTCGCCCGAGCGTCCCGGCCGGGCTCAAATGGCCCCGGGGCAGGCCCCGATGAGGGGCATGATGGACCTGGGTCTCACGCCCGAACAGGAAGCCAAGCTGGAAGCCCACCGCAAGGCCGCGGCAGAGCAGCAGAAGGCCTTCGCCGAGCAGATGAGAAAAATCCGGGAGGAGATGCAGTCTCTCCGGAAAGACGGGGCCGCTCCCGACCCGGCCAAAAACGAAGCTCTGATCGATAGAATGTTCAAGCTTCGGGCCGATCAGGCCAAGGCGACGGCCCGGAACCGGGCCGAGCGGAATAAGATTTTCACCCCCGAGCAGCTCGAGAAGATGAAAAACCTTCGGAACAGGGCGATGGCTCCGGGGATGGGCATGATGAGGGATCGCATGGGAATGACCGGCGGCCGGAGGATGATGACACGCCCCGGCGGCATGGCGGGCCGGATGGGGATCGCGGCCCGTCCCATGCTTAGAATGATGGACCGGAACCGGTCGCTTCTCCGCGACCGGGTCAACCGGGCCCGCGACATGCGGCGCCGGGCGCTCCGCTGGATCCGGGAAGAGTAGTTTCACCGGTTGGAAACGGCTTGGGAAAGCCCCCGGTCGCAAGGACCGGGGGCTTTTTTTTACACAACCGTCCTGAATCGAGGACAGCCTTCCCCCGCAAAAAAGCAAGCAGATAAGGGAAAATTCCTTTGGCATGGAAGTTGCAATAGTCGATGGTGCAAGGAGTGACGCAGATGAAAAAACTAACAATCCTGGCCCTCGCGGCGGTTGCGGCTTTCCCGTTCCTGGCTTTCGGCCAAACCGACGGCTACTACGACCGGAGCTTCATCCGCCTGAGCTATGTCAAGGGAGACGTCTACATTCAGCGCGCCCAGGACCTGGGCTACGAACAGGGCGAAGTGAACCTGGTCGTTGTGGCCGGTGACAAGCTGGGGACGCGCGACGGCCGGGCCGAGATCCAGCTCGGCCGGGGCAACGTCCTGCGTCTCGATGCAAACACCCAGGTCGATGTGGCCGGACTTCCGTCCCGCGACGGCGATCCGACCAAAATCCACCTCCTCAACGGCAGCGTCTATTTCCGCGTCCGGGAGCTTGACCTTGAGAAAAACATCCAGGTCCATACGCCGGATGCTTCGTTTTATATCCTTGAACCCGGGTTGTTCCGGGTCGACGTGCGGGACAACCGCCGATCGGAACTCTCCGTCTACAGCGGCGGGGTGGAAGCCGCCGGCGAGGGCGGTTCCGTTCTCGTCCGGGCCGGCGAAACGGTCGCCGCCCAGGACGGCCGGTTGACCGGAGAACCGACGGGATTACTCGCCCGCCGCGACGACTTCGATTCCTGGAACGAAACGCGGGACGGCCTCTATGCCCGAAAGCTGGGTCAGACTTATCTGCCCTCGGAATACTCCGATTACGACTACGAACTCTCCGAATACGGCGACTGGTCCTACGAGTCCGATTACGGCTACGTCTGGGTGCCGCGCGTGTACGACACCGGATGGCGGCCGTATTATCACGGCCGTTGGACCTGGTATCCGATCATCGGCTGGACCTGGGTGTCCTACGAACCTTGGGGCTGGTGCACGTCGCACTACGGCCGCTGGGGCTGGCGCTTCGGCCTCGGCTGGTACTGGATCCCGATGAGCCGCTGGTCCTGGGGGCCGGCTTGGGTTCACTGGTACAATCATTACGATTACATCGGCTGGTGTCCCCTCAGCTACTGGGGCTACCCTGCCGTCATCGTGAACAACGTCTTCTACGGCCGGCATTCCAACGGCTGGTACGACGCCGGCGACTACAGGAGTTACGCCCGGTCGCTCACGGTCGTCCGCCGCGATCAGCTCCAAAACCGCCGGCTCTCCGACATCGCCCTCAACGACCGTTCCGGCGCGAAATTCGGCCGGATCACCATGCGCCAGGCCCAGCCGAACCTCCGGCCGGCTATGAATCTAGACCTCGATGTGATCAACCGGGCCCGGATCGTCCTTGACCGCAATTCGCTCAGGCCGGTCGGACGGGATTTCTCGTCCCGGACAGCGGACCGGCCGAATCAGGGGCTCAACGGCCTCCGTCCGTCGCGTGACGGTGCCGCGCTTCAGCCCAATCCCGGCGCTCGTGCGAGCGAATCCCCGGCCCGGAACGCGACGGGCGCCATCCGGAGCAATCCGGGGAATGACGCTTCGAGGTCCACCACGCCGTCCCGGACCATCCGTGAGCGCGCGACGGCAACGGCGCCGTCCCGCAGTGCTACCCCTTCCTCTCGGGTGAGCACCCCGGCCCGAAGCTCAACGCCCACCGTCCGGAGCAATTCGGGGAACGACGCTTCGAGATCATCCTCCACTTCTCGGACCATCCGTGAGCGCGGGACGGCGACAGCGCCGTCCCGGAGTCAGACCCCTTCCTCCCGGGTGAGCACCCCGGCCCGAAGCTCGACAACCACCGTCCGGAGCAATCCGGGGAATAGCGCCTCGAGATCCACCACTCCGTCCCGGACCATCCGTGAGCGCGGGACGGCGACGACGCCGTCTCGGAGCTCGACCCCTTCGTCGCGGGTGAGCACTCCGGCCCGGAGTTCGACAACCACCGTCCGGAGCAATTCGGGGAATAGCGCCTCGAGATCCGCCTCCACATCCCGGACCATCCGAGAG
>JAFGEN010000272.1 GCA_016931595.1 Candidatus Aminicenantota bacterium
TGGATCGTCGCCCACCTCACGGCTTTCATCGCCGGAAGAACCAGCGCCCGGAACCGCATTCCCGAGACTTCCAGCCGCCCGGCCCGAATCTCAGCCCGTTCGAGCGATTGGTCATCCATGAAAATGAAATCATAGCCGCGGCTGAAAATCTCCCGCCCGGAATCAAACGCCGCCTCTGTCGCCGCTGTCCCGTCCATCCGGGCCTGGACCGGGCTGACAGGATACATGATCGCAATGTCGGCTGTGAGCGTCCCCTGGCTCATCAGGAACGATAGGCGCTCGAAATATTTCAGAAACGCCGGCAAATGATTCCAGTACGGCATCCGGAAGTGGTAGCTCGGCGGAGCCCATTCCCAGAAGCTTCCGTGGGTCGTGTAGTACAATCCGTGGAGGTTGAGGAGGTTGCAGCCGTAGAGGTAGTTTTCGCTCGTGGCGTACATCAGGCGCTCGGGCGCGGCCCCCCAGCCCAGGCTGTGGTATCCCTCGAGCCACACCCGCGGGCGACCGTAAAGCGCCGCGATCGACGACGAGACCTTCCCCTTGATCAGGTCGGCCCGGCCGCCCGGAGTGTCGTGGCCCGGCGCGGTGTACCAGCGCTGGACGCGAAAGTTGTCGCCGTAAGCGCCGGGTTCCAGGCCCCGGCCCTCGGGGTCGCAGCCGTAGATCATTCCCCGGCCGTTGTGCCATTCGAAGATCGGGATGAAATACCGCTCCTCCGAAAGCGCCACCTTGACATCCATGTAATCCAGCCGGGACTTGGCCGTCATCGGCCCGACGTCGGAAAACAGGGCAGGGAGCGCCTCGAAAACGTCGTAGCCCTTGCGCTTTTGAAACTCGGCCGCAAAATCATCCGACCAGACGGCCTCGCCGACGCCGAACTTCAACTCGTCCTGGAAGAAGTAATTGAGGTTTGAGGACGCGTTCTCTCCGGCCGCCTCGAGAAACGGCGCGAAGAACTTCCGGATCACGGTCTTTCCGGCCAACGGGTGGACGGGATTGAGCGTCCCTTCGATCCGGGGCGCCGCGAAGATCCAGACCTCCCAGGCGCCGGCCGGAGCGGTCCATTCCAACCGCCCATCACGGATATATCCGGCAAGGTCCATGCCGCCGGGCCTCACATGCCCACCCTCCGCCGGGAAAGCCCGGACGCCGATCATGTCCGCGGGCACAGGATGAACGATTTTTTGCCCGGCCGCGGCGCGCAGAACCGCATCCCGGACGATCTCCCGGCCCTGGATCTCCGCGTCGCCATAGACGATCTTGTTGAAAAGATTGTCGCCCCGGGGCCAGTCGATCGTGTAGCCGCTGAGGCCGATGCCCATGCCGCGCTTGCGGCACTCTTCAGCCGCAAACCGCCACATCTCCCACCAGTCAGGGCTGAAGATTTCCGGCTCGGCCGGGTAGGTCGGCCAGCCCGGCGTGTCCTGGTGGGCGTAGTTGACCTGGACGCCGGCGATTCCCTTTTGATGGAGTTCCTCGATCTGCCAAAGCAGCCGCTCTTTGTCCAGCGGGTCCCCCGTCCACCACCAGAACGGGACCTCCCCGTAGCCCGGCGGCGGATTCTGAAAGCCCGGAAGAACATCCGTTTTCCCATCCGCGTCGCAGGCGCACATCATGAGGGCGAAGGCGATCATGAGCAGACTCCCCGGCTTTGATAGATGCGATCTCATCGGCGGTCCAACCGCCTTTATCATATTACTCTTCGGTTGATTTCCAAATAATCTGGAATAGATTATCCGTGTCCGGTCTCCAGCAAATAAAACGATTATTCCGGATAGATCGTGCGGAATTCCTCAAGCCGTCATGCTCTGCACGTCGCGATCGATCTTTTCGGAGAGCTCATCGGAGGCGACATCCAGGTCATAGTCCATCTGCAGGCCCATCCAGAACCGGGGTGAATTGCCGAAATACCTAGCCAGGCGCAGGGCGGTATCGGCCGTCAGGCGGCGCTTGTGAAGGACGATTTCGTTGATTCGCCGGGCGGGAACGCGTATTTGAAGGGCGAGATGATTCTGACTCAGCCCCATCGGCTTGAGAAACTCCTCCATTAAGATATCGCCGGGATGGATGGGCTTGAGTTTCCTGACCATCTTGATCTCCTAATGATAATCGATGATTTCAACATCAAAGGCGTTGTCGTCGCGCCATTCAAAGCAGATACGCCATCGTTCGTTGATCCGAATACTGTAAAGCCCAGCCCGATCGCCTTTGAGCTTTTCAAGGCGATTTGCCGGAGGAACTCGCAAGTCCATGATGCTCGCTGCATGATGGATCATTCTTAACTTCCTCAACGCCGTCTGCTGGATCGAATCCGGCAGCTTTAAAGACGGAATACGATGGAAAATTCGCTCCGTTTCCCGGTCTTTAAAGGATCTGATCATAATGATGATATAACGTGTTACGTTAAATGTCAAGCGTTCAATATACCCAAATCAACACACTCAATAAAACCGCGATTCACCTCCTCCACTGCTTAAAAAGACGCCGCCGGCCCGCTCAATTCTCATCGAGATTCCGCCTTGCCCCCTTTCATTCCTTCGTGCTATCCTCGACCCGCAAAGGGGGTGCCTCATGTTCCATCTCACCTTCCATGGCGGCGCGGGGGAAATCGGCGGCAACAAGATCCTCCTCGAGTACGGCGGGGCCCGGACCTACCTCGATTTCGGCCAATCCTTCGACTTCGGCAAGGACTACTTCCTCGACTGGCTCAAGCCCGGGGCAGCCAACGGCCTGGAGTGCTATTTCGAGTTCGGCCTTCTGCCCAAAATTCCCCGGCTCTACAGCGAAAAAGCGCTCGAGTTCACCGACCTTCCCTACGCCGAGCCCGACATCGACGCCGTCTTCATCTCCCACCACCACAGCGACCATGTCGGCACCCTGGAGTTTCTCGACGAATCGATCCCGATCCACATGGGCCATGGAACCAAGGCCGTTCTCGACGCCTATTCCACCCTGTACCCGGGCCTGGTCGACATCGGCGACCACGTCGCCCTCCAGACCTTTAAAAGCGGCGACCGGATCAAGGTCAAGAACCTGACCTTCTGGCCGATCCATGTCGAACACTCCGCTCCGGGCGCCTACGGGTACATCATCGAGGGACCGGAGGGAACGATCGTCTACACCGGCGATTTCCGCCGGCACGGCCCGATGAAAGCCTTCACCGAGGAGTTCATCGCCGAGGCGGCCAAGGCCAAGCCGCGCGTCCTCCTCTGCGAGGGCACCCGGATGACCCCCGATCCGGAAAACCACGACACAGAGGAGGAAGTCCACGACAAAATCCTCGAGATCATGAAAAAGGCCCGGGGCTTGGTCCTGGCGGAGTTCTCGATGTGCAACATCGACCGCTTCAACTCCTTCTACCGGGCGGCCCAGGAGACGGGCCGGACCATGGTCGTCGACACCAAGTACGCCTACCTCCTCGACCGGTTGAACGAGATCATCCCCTCCGTCCCCGATCCCCGGACCAACGCCGGCCTCAAGGTTTATTTCAAACTGGCCAAAACCCGGGAGTTCGCCGAGACCGACTACAAGAAGTTCGAGCGGGAGTACCTGGACAACCGCATCACCTTCGAAGAGATCCGCAAAAACCAGAAAAAGTTCGTCATGGTCACCGGCTTCAACAAACTCATGGAGCTCGTCTACATCCACCCCGACGAGGCCAACTACATTTACAGCCAGAGCGAACACTACCTGGAGGGCGAGGACAACAAGGACCAGCATCAGGTCCTGGAGAACTGGCTCCAGCATTTCGGGATCCACTTCCACAAGGCCCACTGTTCGGGCCACGCCGGCCGGAGCGACCTCGAATACACCGTGTCCCAGATCAAGCCCAAGACCCTCATCCCCATCCACACCGACCATCCCGAGGAGTTCAAAAAGATCCACGACGACGTGCGGATCGTCAAGAAGGGGGAGACGGTCACGTTCTAACGCTGGTGATCCCGTTCAGATAATGAACATCCTTCTCCGGCTCGGGCCGGCCATGTTCCCGGCTTTTTCGGCCTCGGTCAGACGGAAAAACGCCATATGGATGACGGCGTCGTCCACCGCCAGCGTGGAGCCGACCATTTGAGGGCCGGTGTACCGAAAATCCTTCCCCAGCCCGACCGAGTCATAGCTTTTTTCGTCGCAACCGGCGGCCTGGGCGAAAAATTCATCGACCGCCTTCTGGGCGGCCGCCTGGGTCATCGGCCGGCCGGGTTCCCCGCCGTCCTTATTGCTCTCGCCGCCGCTCACCTTCCCTTTCGATTTGTGAGCCGCTCTCCTCCTCGCCTCCTGGTCCATAAGCATGGCCTCCATGGCGTAGCTCTTGACCAGCTTGGGGAAGATCCCGGCGAAGGCTTTGGCGCTTGACAGATAGTCGAACCCGACCACCCGGCCGTCGACAAAAACGACCAAGCCCTGCCGGCCTTCCTCACAGGTGAAGGCCTTGAGATAGTCGTCCAGGTCTTCCTTGCGCCGCTCGAAGATGTCCCTCATCGAGCCCGTTTCAGAAGACACCTGGGCCCGGGCCGAAAGCTCGGCGACGTTGGCCCAGACCTCGGACTGGTCGGCGCGCGGCCCCATGCGGCCGGCATAGGAGACATTGACGCTTCGGTGCTTCATCCGCCGGGCGTTAGCCTCCATCATGATCCCGGAGTCAAAAAAAGCTTGGGAGGCGTAGCTCCATCGTCCATGCTCCGTGCAGCTGACCGGGATGACGACCTCGCTCATACCCGCGATCAGGATCGTCGTGTTGAGGATCCGATTCTGCTTGGCCCCGGCGACTTCCTCGCCGTCCAGAAGCAGCACGGCGATGTCCCCCTTGTTTGCCGCCTTGAGGTTCGGCACGGAGCCGCCCTCGCTGACCTCGGTGACGGCCAAAAAGCCGCCGTCCAGGGCCTCCTTCATGGTCAGGTAATCCAGGCCGGAGTTTCCGCCCTTCTTCCCGTTCGTTCCCAGCGACACCGGCGCGATGGCCATGTTCCGGTGCGTCTGCACCCCGCCGGGTTTCAACCCGATCAGTGTTTTTTGGATTGATATGTTCATTTTCGTCTCCTCCTTTCAGAGACAACTCCGCCATAGACACTTCGCCCATTTCGGATTCTGATCCCCCCGGAAACGCCCCGCTTCCGTCCAGGACCGCCGGCCGGGCTTTAATCCCGCTTGGCAACCGGCGGCCCCGCGATCAACCCCCGAAAGCCCCCACTCAAACTTAATGATTCCCTGAACGCGGCACTACATCACCCCGCCCATCTCTTTCCGAAACTTCGACTCGGTCGTACCGGCGAAAAGCGCCGCCTGATCGATGCCGATGATCTTCTCGGCCACGGCGTAATGAAGCAGCCGTTTGAAGCGGACCGACTCTTCCTTCCCCTTGTAGGCCGCCGGTTCGGTGACCGACCAGCCGTTCTTCACGATCGTCTCCTTGAAATCACGAAGGTGCCGGGGGCCGATCAGGTCCAGGTCGAAAGCCCGGTGCATGACGGCCTGGAGCGAAATGCCGTACTTCTCCTTAATTGCCGCCAACTCCCAGAGGGTGATCTTGCGCCGGCGGTGAAAAAGCTCCCTCTCCAGGACCGGCCGCGGCAGAAGCAGCGCCCCGGCAAAGACATGGCAGAGCCGCTCTTTCTCCCCCTCCCCGTCAAAGTCGCAGACAAGGTGGGCCA
>JAFGEN010000273.1 GCA_016931595.1 Candidatus Aminicenantota bacterium
AAGCCCGAAGGCAAACCCGCGGCCAAAGATAAGGTCAAAATCGAGATCGACCTCGAGGATATCGACCGGCAGACCGAAATCGTCGTCCGGACCCTGGGCAACGAATACGAATACATTTACATCCCCAAGGATGAAACGGTCCTCTTTATCTCGGCCATGGACGGCCGAAGCCGGCTGTGGAAGACAAGCCTGAAAAAGAAGGAGCGGGGGAAATATGAGCCGCACCCGGCCAATCTCGAGAACATTTCCCGGCTTCAGACCGCCCCTTCGGCCGAGGCGCTTTATTACCTTTCCGGCGGCCGCATCGGCCGGCTCGACCTGGCCTCGGGCCGGCCGCGGCCCGTCTCCTTCGAGACTCGGGTGAAGGTCGACAAGACGGCCGAGTATGAACAGATGCTCGGCGAGATTTACCTCGTCCTCCAGCATTACTTTTACGACGCAGACCACCACAAGCTGAATTGGAAGGAACTGTATGACCGGACCCGGCCCGTCCTCAAGCAGGTCCGGGAGGACCAGGACTTCGCCGATTACGTCAACATGATGATCGGCGAGCTCAATTCCTCGCACACGGGTTACAACATGGCCCGAACGACCCGGGTCCAGGAGCCCAGCGGCCACGTGGGCGGCGTTTGGTCGTTCGACGACGGTAAGGTCACGCTGACCCGGATCATCAAAAACGGGCCGCTGTACGACCGTCGGGATCTCGTCTCGGCGGGCGATGAGCTTGCGGCCGTTGATGGAGAAGCCCTCGACCCGGCCCGCAATTTCTGGACGTATTTCAACGGTAAGGTCGGAAAGCGGGTCCGGCTGACCTTCCTCAACCCGAAGACGAAAAAAACCGTCGATGTGGACGTCAAGCCCGTCGAGGCGAGAGCCGAGAACGGTCTTTTCCTGGAAGAGTGGATCGACGGGCGCAAGGCGGAGGTCAAGGCGAAAACGAGCGACAAAGCCGCCTACATCTACATGCGGGCGATGGGGATGGGGGACCTGAACCGCTTCCTCCTCGAGCTGGAACGGGACGCCGTGCCGCGGCAGGGTTTGATCCTGGACCTGCGTTTCAACAACGGCGGCAACGTCCATGACAAGGTCCTGGAAGCCTTGATGAAGCCGGTGTATGCCAAGTGGCAAAAGCGCGGCCTGGCGGAGACGCGGCAGTCCACCTTCGGGTTCGCCGACAAGCCCGTCGTTGTCATCACCAACGAGATGACCCTGAGCGATGGGGAAATGACGACCAGCGGGTTCAAAGCCCTCAAGCGCGGCCCGGTCGTCGGGGCCAAGACGTACGGCTGGCTGATTTTCACCACCAGCGCCGGCCTGATGAACGGCGGTTCGTTCCGCCTGCCGTGGTGGGGCTGCTTCACCCTGGACGGGAAGAATCTCGAGCGGAGCGGGGGAGTCGAGCCGGATATCCCGGTCGCAAGCGACCTCCGCGACACCCTGGCCGGCCGCGATCCGCAGCTTGACCGGGCCGTTGAGGAAATCCTCAAGCTGTTGAAGAAGTGAGCCGAACCGCACTGCTGCCGTTTACCGAGGAGGTCCGAATGCTTGTCCGCCGGATTCCCCGGGGAAAAGCCGCTGCCTACGGGCAACTGGCCGCCCTGGCCGGAGACGCCCGGCAGGCCCGGCAGGTCGCTTGGATCCTCCATGCCGCGCCGGAGTCGGCCGGCCTGCCCTGGCACCGGGTTGTCGGGGCCGGCGGCCGAATTTCGCTCCCCGGCCGGGGCGGCCGGGAGCAAGCCAGGCGCCTTCGGGCCGAAGGCGTCCGGGTCGGTCAGGGCGGCGCCGTGGACCTGAAAACGTACGGCTGGAAACCCCGTCTTTCGACCGGGCGAAGGCCGCCGATTTCGGAGAATGACCTGAATCGAATATGAGGAAAAGAGAGGATCGGATGTCGCGCTTCAACCGGATAAAAGGAATCGGTTTTCTCCTCGTTCTCCCGGTCTTGCTGTCCGTTCCGGCGGCCGCCGATCCTCCCGAAGAGTCCTGGGCGGTGATTAAGATCGCCGGCGTTCCCGTCGGCTACGTCTTTGAAATTTCCGAGAGAACGCCGGATGGGCGTGTTCTGGTCACATCGGATTCCAAGATCATCCTGAACCGACTGGGAAACAAGGTCGAATTGGCCACCCGGTCAAAGTCCGAGGAAACGGCCGCAGGCCGGCTCCTCCGGTCCGAGACGGAATTGCGGGCCTCGGTCATGTCCACCCGAACCACGACGATCGTCAAGCCCGGCTCGCTCGAGATCGAAAGCGAGGCGGGGGGCAAGACGTATTCCCGGACAATCCCGTATGAGGGCGAATTACTGGGCCCGGAGGGAATCCGCAGGCTTTCGCTCGATAAGCTTCGTGCGGTCGGGGATGCGATCGAGTACCTGACCCTGTCGCCCGAATCGGGAGGATTGACCAAGGGTCGGCGGACGGTCCTGGCCCGGGAGAAGATCGATGTCGAAGGCAAGTCCGTTTCAACCATGAAAGTGGAGGAGATCCTGGATACGACCGGGATCGCCGGCGTCTCCTGGCTCGATTCAGGCGGCGAATCGGTAAAGAGCGAAATGCCCACTCCGTTCGGGTTGTCGGAAATGATCAAGACGAACCGGGCCTCGGCCCTGGCTGCGGCCGGTGGGGGGGAGCTTCCGGCTGAAATGTACGAGCGGTCGATTCTCAAGACCAACGTTCGCCTTCCCCGGGCCAGAGCCCTGGATACGGTCCGGGTGAGGTTGACCCTGCGGGAGGGAGGCCCCGGCTGGCCGGACCTGAACCGTCCCGGGCAAAACGTCGTTTCCCAGACCGATACGGAAACGGTTTTGGACCTTCAGAGAGTCCCCGCCCCTCGAAAGGCCGGCCGAACCGCTTCCGAAACAAAGGCCGAAGCGGAGTACCTGCGGCCCAACGAGTACATCCAATCCGACCTGCCGGAAATCCAGCGGATCGCCCGGTCGGTCGCCGGCGGGGAGACCGATGCGTTTGCCGCCGCCCTCAAGCTCGAGCGTTGGGTCGCGGAGAACATGACCTTCGACCTCGGCATCGCCATGGCCCCGGCTTCGGAATTGATCAAAAACCGGCGGGGGACATGCGTCGGTTACGCCACCCTTCTGGCCACTCTGACCCGGGCATCCGGGATTCCCTCGCGGGTCGTTCTTGGTTATGTCTATGCCCTGGGGATGTTCGGCGGCCATGCCTGGACGGAAATCATGGTCGGTGAGGACTGGGTCCCGCTGGATGCGGCCGTCGTTTCGGCCGGCGCCGCCGACCCTGCCCGGGTGAGCTTTGCGGCTTCGTCGCTTGAGTCGGGCCCGCTGTCTTTGACCGGCGGACCGGCCGCCCGCCTCTTCGGAGGGGTCGATATCCGGATCCTGGCCTTCGGGCTGGACGGTTCGATAACGGAGGTTATGGAAACGGGCCCGCCGTGGACAATCGACGGGGACGCCTATATCAACCCGGGTCTCGGCCTGGCCTGGCGGAAGCCCGCCGGCTTTTCTTTTTCATCGACCGACCGGGTCTGGCCCGATGCGACCGTGGCCGCTCTCGACGGTCCGGACGGCGCACGGGTGATCTTCCAGGAGATGACCCGCCCGCCTTGGAAGGAATTCTCCGCTGCGGCCGAAGAGGCTTTTTCCGGGCACAAAGTCTCCGGCAGGGCCCGGGCGATCAAGTTGGGAGCGTGTTCGGGCTTGAGAAAGGACGGTTCCGAAGAAGCGGTCGCCGTTTGCGACAACGCGCCGGATGTCTGGATTTTTATCGCCCGGGGGAAGAACGCGTCTGCCCTTTTATCGGAAGCGCTGGAGGGATTCCGGTCGGCCGGCCGCTGAACGGCTCAGGATTTTTCCCGGCGCAGCTTCTCCCGGGCTTCGGCGAAGAAAGGCTCGGCGTAGGACGAGTCCCAGGTCCGCTCGGCGAAGGAGCGTTTCTCGACGAGCTTGATAAATCCCTCAAAATCATGGAAGTAGGACCCGTAGATATGGAAGCTGTCGACCAGGTCGGCATACCGGCCGACCCGGACCGGTGAGCCGGTCTTCCGGCCGATCCGTTCGGCGATGCGG
>JAFGEN010000037.1 GCA_016931595.1 Candidatus Aminicenantota bacterium
ATCTTTATATATAGCACTTCTACATATACAAGATTCATGCCAAATCAAACATGCTTGTAACCTCCCTGTTATTCATCGGTTAACTTTAATTATTCTTTATCGCATTGTTCGCAATGCAACTATTGCTGTCCGTATCCGGACATTATTTCCCCGCTGATCGAGGATTTTCAGGGTTTTCCATGGCATGATAATTGCTCCAGTAAGATCGCCGATTCCGTGTAGAGAGAAAGGAAGTCGCCTTATCATGTTTGCCCTCCCCTGGAACTACCTGAAATCGGCCTTCCGGCATACGAGCCGGCGAAAGACTTTTTCGATTGTCAACCTCATCGGATTGGCCCTGGGCCTGGCCGCCTTTTCCTTATGCGCCCTGACCGCCCGCGTGGGATTCCATTACGATGCCTTTCATGAACGGGCCGGCCGCATCTACGGCCTTGTCCTTACTCTTCCCTCCGGCGACGGGAACGATCAGCATTTGGCCGTCACTCCCGGCCCTCTGGCCCCGGCCATGACGGAAGAGTTTCCCGAAGTCGAGGCGGCCGTCCGATTTTTCCCCTCGTCCCGTCAAATCGTCCGCTTCGAAAGCAAGACGTTCCACGAGGACCGAATCCTCTATACCGATCCCGGGTTTCTATCCTTTTTCTCCTTTGTCTGGAAGAAAGGCGACAAGAATACGGCCTTGACCGACCCCTCTGCGGTCGTCCTGACGGAAAAAACGGCCGCGCGATATTTCGGCGAAGCCGAGGCTGTAGGAAAACGCCTGATCTTCGCCGACGGTCGGGACCGTCTAGTGTCCGGCGTGATCGAGGATCCTCCGTTCGATTCCAGCATCCGCTTCGAATTCCTGGTTCCCCTCGCCTCCGGTCCGGAGGTCCCCCTGACCTCCTGGCGGACAAACCTGGTCTCGACGTTCATCCTTCTCCAGGACGGAGCGCATCCGGCCGGTCTCGAAACCAAATTTCAGGGGCTGATCGCCTCCTCCATGTCGGGGCTGTCGGAATCGCCGAAGCGCCTGTATCTTCTTCCCCTGACCGGTTTCTTCCACCGGTCGCCGGACATCGTCTCCCATCTCAGCTGGAATTCTCCCTCCGAACTGTACATCGCCCTTGCTTTTGGGATCATCTTCCTCCTGCTCGTCGTCTTCAACTACTCGAGCCTGGCCATCGCCGGATGCCTGGACCGGGTCCGGGAAGTGGGTATCCGGAAGGTCGTCGGATCCGCCGGGCGACAGCTTTTCGTCCAATATCTCGGGGAGTCCGTCCTCCTCGCTTTCACGGCTCTCGTCCTCTCCTGGCCGTTCTTCGAGATCTTGAAAAGCGGCTATGGGAGGCTTTTTGGAGCCGAGGCGGCCGCGGCCCTGTCCTTGTGGCGCAGCCCTTCGATCCTGCTTCTTTCCGCCGGCGTGACCCTTCTCGTCGGCCTCGTTTCCGGCCTTTATCCCGCCGTCCTCCTGGCCGGGGTTCGGCCGGCCCGGATCCTCAAGGGAGACCTTCGGAGCGGCAGGAAGGGGAGCCGAGCCCGGAAGATCCTGATGACCGTCCAATTCGCGATCGCGATCTTTTTGGTCCTGTCGTCGGCCGCCGTCCGGCGGCAATCCGACCTGCTTCTCGAAAAGGACCTGGGATTCGACCGGAGCCGCCTCTTGGTGGTTCCCGTCGGAGACGAGTCCCGCCCGGTTATCGGACCTCTCCGCGAAGCCCTTCTTCGGGAGCCGGGGATCGAGTCCGTGGCCGGCGCCTCCTTCATCCCGGTCAAGGCTCGAGCCCGGACGCGCGTCCTGCCCGAGGGCGCGACAGCCGGCGAATCCCGGTCGATGGATGCATTCAGCGTCGATTACGATTTTCTGGAAACGATGTCCATCATCCCCCAAGCAGGCCGAACGTTCCGGCGGGAGCATTCCGACGCCGGGGCCGACCGCTGGATTCTCAACGCCACAGCTGCCCGTGAGCTGGGATGGGCGGACCCGATCGGCGCGCGGCTGACGGTCGGGGGCCGGACTGGAACCGTTATCGGGGTCGTCGGCGACTTCCACTTCGAAAATTTGATCTTCCGCATCCCGCCGACGGTTGTCCTTTTAGAGCCGGATGCCAACCGGTACCTGTTCATCAAGCATGCCGCCTCCCTGACGCCCGAAGCCGCCCGTTCCGCGGTCGAGAAGGCCTGGGAAGCCCTCGCCCCGCACCTTCCTTTCGAGGCCCGGCCGCTCGATGTCGTCTTCAGTGAATACTACGGGGATATCCGCAACGTCAGCCTGATGTTCGGCGCCATCGGTTCGTTTACCATCGTCTTTTCCTGCATCGGAATGCTCGGCCTCGTGCTTTTCATCCTCAACTCCCGGACCAAAGAGATCGGCATCCGTAAGGTCCTGGGGGCCTCGGCGCCAAAGATCCTGACGAGGCTTCTTTCGGAATTCATCTTCCTGGCGGCGGTCGCCGACGCGATCGCCCTCGTCGGGGCCTGTTTCTTGTGGCCAAAGGTCTTCGCAAGCTATGCCTACAGCTCGAAAATCCCTTTGGCCGCCTACCTGCTGATGTCCGCGGCCTCGCTGGCCATTGTCGGGTTCACGATCCTGGGGAAGACCTGGAGCGCGGCCCGGGCGAATCCGATCAACTCCCTGAAGTACGAATAGCGCGGCCGGGGAGGTTTGCATCCCGGAACAGGTTGGGCTAAGATAATCGGCGGGAGAACGGGATGAAAAAAGTCCTTTGCCTGGCTGTTGTTTTGCTCTTCCTGGCCGCCGGCGCTGTTTCTCTTCAGCGCATGCCCCCGGGAACGCAGGCGATTTTTCTCAAGGACGGGGAGTCGCTGGCCGGAAAAATCGTCGACGTCACTCTGCCCCAAATGGACTTCAAGCTCGAGGAAGGAAAAACCATCCCGCTTCGCGACCTTTGGATGATCAACTTCGAGACGGCCGAGTGGGACTTTCCCGAGGAGCGGAACGTCCTCGAGAGCAACGACTGCTACGTCTTTCTCAAGAGCGGCGATATTTATTCCGGCCGTCTCTCAGCCTATTCGGCCGAGACGAAATCGTTCGTCTTCGCCTCGGGGGAATATTTTCCCCTGGTCCAGTGCCGCCGGATGTACTTTTCCAAGACCGTCCCCCGCAATATCCGTTAACCTTTTTCCCCGGCCCCTCCGTTTTGATATAATCCCGTCCTGGAACCATCCCGAAAACTTCGAAGGAGGGAGGACCCCATGAACCGCATCGACGCCCTGGACAAGATCGCCAAGCGCCTCCGCGCCCACTCGATGAGGATGACCACAGCTTCGGCCTCGGGCCACCCCACGACCTGCATGTCGATGGCCGAAATCATGGCCGCCCTTTTCTTCGGAGAGATGCGGTTCAATCCGGACGACCCTCAGGATTGGGGCAATGACGAGCTGATCCTGTCCAAGGGCCACGCCGCCCCGATTCTCTGGGCGGCTTACGCCGAAGCGGGGATCATTCCGATGGAATCCCTCCTCGACCTGCGGAAAATCGACAGCAACCTCGAGGGCCACCCGACCCCTCGGATGCCTTGGGTCAAGGTCTCCACCGGTTCCTTAGGGCAGGGGCTCTCGATCGGTGTCGGGATGGCCGCGGCCTTGCGGCTGGGACGATCGCCGGCCCGGGTCTTCGTTGTCTGCGGAGACGGCGAATGCGCCGAAGGGTCGGTCTGGGAAGCGGCCAACGTCGCCGCGGACCTGAAGCTCAAGAACTTCTGCGCGATCATCGACTGCAACCGGCTCAGCCAGTCGGGGGCGACCCTCCATCAGCATGACGCGGCCGCCTACGCCCGGAAGTTCAAGGCTTTCGGCTGGGATGCGGTCGTGATCGACGGGCACAAAGTCGAGGCGGTCCTTTCGGCCCTGAAAGCGGCCGGGACGAAGAAGCTCCCGACCGCGATCATCGCCAAGACGATCAAGGGCAAGGGTGTTTCCTTCATGGAGAACCTCAACGGCTGGCATGGCAAGCCTCTCAAGGCCGACGAGCTGGAAAAAGCCCTGGCCGAGCTGGGGCCTCTGCCGGATGTCGACGCGAAGAAGCTTCTCCGCCCCGCCCGCACGGTTGCCCGGCCGAAAATGGAAGTCCGGGCCTCGTTCGAAAGGACGAAATACGCGGAAAAAACAGCCACCCGCCTGGCCTACGGTTACGCCCTCCGGGCCGCGGGCCGGGCCAACGAGTCGATCGTCTGCATCGACGGCGATGTCCGCAATTCCACCTACGCCGACAAGTTCTTCGATGCCTTCCCCGAAAGATCCTTCCAGTCCTATATCGCCGAGCAGAATATGATCGGCATGGCTTTGGGATTTTCGGCCAAGGGCTATGTGCCGTTCGCGGCTTCGTTCGCCGCTTTCCTTTCCCGGGCCCACGACCAGATCCGGATGGCCGCCCATAGCTTCGGCAACATCAAGGTCTGCGGGTCCCACGTCGGGGTGAGCATCGGTGAGGATGGCGGCTCCCAGATGGGCCTGGAGGATATGGCCATGTTCCGTTCGATCCCCGGGGCGACGGTCCTGTATCCGAGCGATGCCGTCTGCGCCGAAGCCTGCGTCGAAGCCGCCGCCCGGGAGAAAGGGATCTTCTATATCCGGACGACCCGGCCGGCCACCCCGATCCTCTATCCGGCCGGTGAAGCGTTCCCGGTCGGAGGGTCCAAGACTCTCCGGCGAAACGGCGAGGACACGGCTGTCGTCGTCGCCGCCGGCATCACTCTCCACGAGGCCCTCAAGGCCTACGAGACTCTCAAGGCCGAGGGGATCATGATCCGGGTCGTCGACGCCTACTCCGTCCAGCCCATCGACAAGCACGGCTTGCTCGCGGCCGCGGGAGCGGCCCGAAACCGGGTGATCGTCGTCGAGGACCATTTCGAAGGCGGGGGATTGGGAGAAGCCGTCGCCTCGGCCCTGGCCGGCAAGGCCGAGATCGTCCACCTCTGTGTCCGAGAGATCCCCCGGTCCGGAAAACCCGACGAGCTCCTCGACCGCTTCGGGATCAGCGCCCGGCGGATCATCGAGGCGGTGAAGAACCTGGCCTGATTCAGGTCTTGTATCGCGGCCGGAGCGGGCTTATAATTCTCCGCTCCGGCGGCCGGCTGACTGCTCCAACGTCAAATCCCCGCGGCGCCGGGCCGGGAGGAGGGCGCCATGTCCTTTACCAGCCACGACACGTTCGAGCCGGCGCCGACGGCGACGATCATCCACGCCTACAACAGCGACGGCGTATCCCTGGTTACCCTCAGCGACGATGAAATCTTTTCGGTCATCAAGGCTTCCGGGGCCAACCTGATCGGCAAGCCCAACATGCATCCGCGGGTGGCGATCATGAACCGCTTTATCGCCGAGCGGGGCATCGAGGTCAGCCAGGTCGAGCAGTCTCTGGCCATCGAGGAGTCCCACGCCAGCTATTTCTGGGAGAAACAGGTCATCGGCCGGAGTTCTTTCGAGACCGCCTGCATGGAAGTCAATACCTGCGGCGATTCGCTCAGCCCCAAGGTCCTGGGGACGTTTCTGGACGCCTGCGACTATCCCGAGCTGGTCTCGTTCATTTACTTCGCCCCGACGCCGCTTCTCAAGGACTTCAAGATCAGCGACCGCGACTCCCTGATCAAGCAATGCTTCCTCCATCCGCCGGACTGCTATTCCCGCTACGACGTCGACTGCCTTCCGGCCATCGACATTCCGGCCGGAAAGCTGTTCATCGCCCACCTCTGCCGCCGGGACATTTCCGACCTGGTCTCAGGTCTTCGGGCCGGGGTCATCGGGCGCTATTCCGACCACAGCCTGAAGGTCGTCCGAAGCGACCGCAAGCTGAAGCTGATGGTCAACTCCCAGCAGGAGGAATACCTGGCCTGCGCTTTCTACGACTGCGACCGGAGTTTTGTCCAGGCCCTCTGCAATCCAAAGAATCGGGAGAAGGAAGCCCTCTACGACCTGGAGGACTGCTTCGACGACATCCTGCTGTCGACCGATACGCCCTTCGTCTTCGACCACGATTTCGACCCGCCGGGCTATACCGGGGTTTTCCTGACCGGCGGTACCGGCTACGTCGCCCTCCATGTCACGCCCCGGCCGGTCGGTTCGACGTCCAATTTCGTCGAATTCTGCGCCTACATCCATCCGAGCATGTGGGTGTTCGACCGGGAGTCTCTGATCCACGCCATGAAGCCGGTCCTGAAGCTGTTCAACCCCAAAAAAGCCGAGATCCATTACCGGGTGTCGTCCAAGGATATCACCGGCGACAAGAACCGGTACCGGAAATTCGTCCGGCGCCATCTCGTCGGTCTGAACTACACATCAGAAGAGATCGTCTCCCACTACGACGAATTTTTCGGCCGGACGATCTTCCACCTGAACATCGAAAAAAAATGAGCCGGGACGGCCCGGCTCATCACTAACGCGGAATTTCTCGGGACGAACGTTTACCCTGGATTATTCATAAATATTTTAAAAATCTAATATTTCTATTGTTTTCTACAAGATAATAACAACGAGTATTTACCCTACGGGCGAGCCGATATAGCCGCATCTGCTTCGTTGCGAAGGGTTCGCAGTGCGACTAGCACAGCATCACCCTCCGCGCCTCGCATCTGCGGCCATCTCGACTCGTGCATAATCCAGGTTACTTTTTCAGCAGGATCTCCTCGAACAGTTTGAGGGCGGCGGGGTCGTCGGTCTGCCCGAGCCAGAAAATCGCCTTTTTCCTGACCGAGGGATTCTTGTGAGTCCTGGCGATGTCCAGGAGCAGGGGGACGGATTTGTCCTTGGGGAGTTGGCTGATGGCGAAGACCGCCTGCTCCTTGATCTTGTCCTCTTCCGTCGAAGAGGAGACGATATCCTTGAGGGCCTTGACGCTCTCGGCCGAGGCCTTCTGGCCGAGCCAGAAGACGGCCTTCTCCCGGACCGAATCGTCCCCGTCCTCCCGGGCGATCCGGATCATCTCGACGACGGCCTCTTTCTCCTTACGGAGCGACAGGGCGAAAACGACCTGTTCCCGAAGACCCGCCTCCCGGCTTTCCCGGAAGATCTCCTTCAAGCCGGTAAACGCCCGTCCGTCGGGGATGGTTCCCAACCAGAAGACGGCCTGGTGGCGGACGTCGCCGGCCCGGTCCTCCCGGGCCGTCCGGCGGAGGAGCTCAAACACCCGGGGATCGTCGTGGCGGCTGAGGACGAAGAGCATCTTTTCCCGCACATCGATGTCGGGATGGTCGAGAAAGATTGTTTCGAGGAAGGCCAGGCTTTCGGCGGCGCCGGCGTTCCCAAGCCAGAACACGGGGGTGGAATCGAATTCGTAGGTTCGTTCGGGGTCCAGGACCGCCGGGTCGATCATCCGGCCTGTTTTTCCGTCGCAGAGCAGAAGCCAGAGGGCCGGGCCGGGTTTCCGTTCGTCTTCATCGCCGTCGCTTATAGAATATCCGTTGCCGCGTTTTTCTCGAATCTTGATCCGGGAAGCGCCGGCGCTGATCGTGTAGAAGTCGTCGCTCCCGTCGCGCCGTCCGTAGCGGATGCGGCTGGAAGCCGGGAACGCGGCTGCGGCGAAAAAGGCCCCGTCGGCGGCTTTGACCGCCGATTCGAACCTTTTCTCCAGGGATGTTGCCGATCCGGAAAGGTCGTGGACTTGGCCCTTGAAGAAGGAGGGCCGGCCGGCCGCCGGTGACTGGGCGGCCGCGGGGGCGGCCGACGCGACGAGGAGGACGGCGGCTCCAAGAAGAGCCGCCGTCCGGAGGACCATTCTCTTTGCCCGAGAAGTGGATCTCATCGTTGTGTCCGTTGGTCTCTTATTTCTTGATCAATTCTTCGAGGAACTTGATGGCTTCGGGGCTTCCGGACTGGCCGATCCAGAACACGAGCTGCTTCTTGATTTCGAAATCGGTTTCCTTGCGGGCCATCTCGCACAGGGTCGTGATCGCCTGGGAGGAGTCGGTCTGGGCCAGGGACATGATGATTTGCTGCTTGATCTTCTTGTCGTCGGTCGATTTATAGACTTCGAGCAGCAGGGGCATGGATTTTTCACCCTCGCCCTGAGCGTACCAGAAGAGGGCTTTCGACCGGATGTCGGGATCTTTTTCGTTCTTGATGATCTCGACGATTTTGGCCCTGGCCTTGGCGCTGTCGCTCTGGGCGAAGGCCATGATCAGGTTGTCCCTGAGCTTCAGGTCGGCCGTATTGTAGATTCGAAGGAGGGCCGAAATCGAGGCTTCGTCGCCCCGCTGTCCGAGCCAGAAGATCGCCGTTTGCCGCATCTCGGGGGAGGGATCTTTCTCGGCGACCTCGATCAGGATCGGAAGGACCTTGGCCGAATCGTTCTGGCTGAGGATGAAAAGGGCGTGGGACCGCAAGTCGGAGTTCTTCTCTTCCCTGATCATCTTTTCCAGGATCGGGAAAGCTTTCTCCTCGTCCATGCCCATCAGGGCGTTGAGGGCCACGAGCTTGATCTCGGTGTCGGGGTCCATCTGTTTGCGGGAACCGAGCGCCGTGAGGGCGCGGCGGGCGCCGTCAAGCGCGCCGGCGACGCCTTCCTCATCGACTCCGTCCAGGATGCCGCCCTCGACTCCGCCGTTGATGTAGCGGCGGTATTTGTTCAGGCCGCTTCTCACCAGTTCATCGGCGATCTGGACCTGGAGGATCTTGGCATCTTTGACCCAAGCGTTGGCCGGGTATTTCTCAAGAAGGGCGTTGAGTTGCTCGATGGCCTGCTGCTTTAAATCCAGCTTCAGCTTAGCGTCGTTCAGCGTGGCCGCGTGCTTATCCAGGCTGTAGCCCAGCCAGTACAGCCCTTCCTGTCCGAACAGGGAATTGGCGTACTGCTTCCGGAGCTGTTCGAACTGTTCGATGGCCTTTTCGTAGCTTTTGCCGTAGACGTTCTTCTTGGCCAATTCATACAGGGTCTTGGCCATTTCTTCCTGTTTGGAATCGGTCTGGGATTGTTTGGCCGCGGCCTGGGCTTCGAAGGCGGCCAGAGCTTCGGCGTAGGCCGAATCCTGGGACCAGGCGGACGGGCCGGAGGCCAGCGCCAGAGCCAAGCCGAACAGCGCGATCAGGGTTGTTTTTTTCATGGTTCTTCTCCTATATCTTTTTAAGAATTTCGAGTTTGAACAGGACGTCCCGCTTCAGGATCAGATCCCGAATGTCTCCCGGGGAGGCCGCCGTGGGACGGTCCTGGTTGAGGATTTCCTTGAGGATCAGGTCGCAATCGTCCAGAAGTTCGGCCGCGGCCGGGTCCGACGAAGCCAAGGCTTTGCGCAAAAGGACGTTCTGGAGCAGGAGGGCCCGAAGGAGGTTCTCGTCAATTGAAACCGTCCGGCCCGGAGAGACCTCGGGAATATGGTTGGCATAGTCCAGGAGGAGGGGCTTCATATCCTCCAGATGCCCGGCCAGAACGGATTTCAAGCCGGAGGCCGATTGAGAAGGTTCCGAAGCGGAGGAGGCGAGGGGGGAGACGGGGAGCCGGGTCGGGAAGAGTCCGCGGCCGATGAAGATCCCGGCGACAAGCACCAGGACGAGCGCCGCCCCCGCCAGGGACCATTGCCGGCCGTCCCAGGCCCGTCGGCGTTCCGGCCCGGCCTTGGGGGACAGGCGGAATTCCACCCGGCTCCAAACGCGCTCGGCGTCCGGCTCCGGAACCGGGGCGGGCGGATTGGCCTCGAGGAGGGAGAAGACGCGGAGAGTGTCCTCCCGCTCGGCCGCGCACGTCCGGCAGGTCCGGAGATGGGCTTCCAACTCTGCCTTTTCCGCCTCCGAAATCTCGTTGTAATAGTCGAGAACGAGGGCTTGACGGGCTTGTTTACATTTCATTTCGATCCTCCACGAGGACGCGGTTCAACCTCTTTCTCAGGGATCCGACGGCCCGGAAAAGATGCGTTTTCACGCTTCCCTCGGTCAACTCGATCATTCCGGCGATCTCCCTGGTGGTATAGCCTTCGTAATGGCGAAGGGTGAAAATCTGCCTCTGTTTCGGCGTCAGGCCTCCCAGGGCTTCTTCGATCCGGGCCCGAATTTCCCGGTTTCCGGTTTCTCGTTCGGGGTCGGTGCGAAATGTTCCGTCGGAAGGGTCGGACACGGCGTTGTCCTCCAGGGAAAGCGTCTCCCGGGGCTTCTTCCGGCGCAGGGCGTCGAGGCTGCAGTTGGCTCCGATCCGGCCGATCCAGGCGGCGAATCCCCCGGCGAAGGACGGGTCGAATCCGTCCAGGCCGCGGAAGGCTTTGACGAACGTGTCCTGGAGGACGTCCTCGGCGTCCGACCGGTTGCCCAGAAACCGGTAGGCCAGGCTGAAGACCTTCCGGTAATGGGCGTCGAAGAGGCCCTTCCAGGCGGCCGCGTCTCCCGCCTGGGCCAGTCGGATTTGAGCTGTTTCTTCCATGTGATCGGTCTCTACACTCATCCTTACGGCCTTTTTGCGATTTTCGTTGACAAGGATATCCCATCCTTCACGGCTTTTCGGAGCCGGTCGACCATAGTATAATCCCCGGGACGCAAGGAGTCCCCATGCCTTCGAAAATCACTCCCGAGGTCGTCGCCGCCCTGAAAGGGGTCGTCGGGGCCGGAAATGTCCTGACCGACCCGGACGCCCTGGCCGCTTACGGCCATGACGAGTACGCCTTGGCCGATATCCGCCGGCCGGCCGACTTGGTGGTCCGTCCGAAAAACTCGGCCGAGATTTCAGCGGTTTTAAAAATCGCCGGTCCGGCCGGGATCCCGGTCACGGCCCGGGGCGGGGCGACAGGACTGTGCGGAGGCTGCGTTCCGGTGGCCGGGGGGATTGTCCTCAGCCTGGAGAGGATGAACAAGGTCCTCGAGATCGATCCGGTCAACCAGATGGCCGTGGTCGAGGCGGGCGTGACCCTGCTGGCCCTGGAACAGGCCGTAGCCGAGGCGGGCTTCGACTTCCCGCCCCACCCGGGGGAGGAAAGCGCCATGGTCGGCGGGATGATTGCGACCAACGCCGGCGGGAGCCGGGCGGTCAAGTACGGGGTCATCCGTAACTACGTCCGCGGCCTGGAAGTCGTGACGGCCGCCGGCGACATTCTGACCCTGGGCGGGAAGCTGATCAAATCCAGCAGCGGCTACAACTTGATGCACCTGTTCATCGGCTCGGAAGGGACGCTCGGGATCATCGCCAAGGCCGTCATCCAGTTCCGGACCAAACCCGTCCTGACCCGCTCGCTGATCATCCCCTTCGACACCCTGGAAGCGGCGATCGAGACTGTGCCCGTCTTCCTGGCCCGCGACACCGTGCCCCTGGCCCTGGAATTCGTCCCCCTGGACGTCATCCATATCACCGAGGCGCACCTTCAACGGACCTGGCCATGCCACGCCGGAACGGTCCACCTCTTCCTTATCCTCGACGCGGCGTCGGAGGAGGATATGGACAGGCAGTGTGAGGCTCTGGCCGAAACGGCCCTGGAGCGGGGGGCCCTGGATGTTTTCATCGCCGACACCGCCGCCCGCCAGGAAAACGTCCTGGCCATCCGGAGCAAAATTTACGAGGCGGTCAAGGCCGAGACGGTCGAGATCCTGGATGTCGCCGTCCCCCGGGGCGAAATCGCCGCCCATGTCCGCAAAGTCCAGGAGATCGCCGATCGATACGGGGTCTGGCTTCCAACGTTCGGCCACGCCGGCGACGGCAATGTCCATACCCACCTGATGAACGCCCGTTACATCGACGGAAAGGTCGTCCCCTTGCCCGAGGAAGAGTGGCGGCCCCCCTTGGAAGCGGTCCGAGCGGAGATTATTGCCGACGGGCTGGCCCGGGGCGGAGTCGTTTCGGGCGAGCACGGCATCGGTCTTGTCAAGAAAAAATACCTGGCCGAAAGCCTTCCCCCCACCCAGATCGAGCTGATGCGGGGGCTCAAGAGGGTCTTCGACCCGGCCGGGATCCTCAACCCCGGCAAAATCTTCGATTAATTCCGCCGCGAATCACGCCTGGGGCGCGGGATTTCGGCCGGAGTTGCTTTTTTCGGGCTTTCGCCCTATATTCAATCTGCAATCCATGGGATATCCCCTTTTCGCCCACGGTTTCTTTTTTCCTCAAAAATCGAAGGATGATGCCGCGGTCCGTCCGCGGCCAAAATAATCATAGGAGGACTTATGGAACGCATCACCGAGATTTACGTCATCCTGGAGAACAAGCCGTCCACGCTGGGAGACCTGTGTTCCTACCTCGCCGAGAACGAGATCAACATCGAGGCCATCGGGGTTTTCCACGACACGGCCAAGCTCTACGTCAAGAACCTCAATAAAACCGTCAAGCTGCTCCAGAAGCTGAACTATACGATCGAGCTGCGCGACGTCCTGCTCGTCGACATCGAAAACCGCCCCGGGGCCCTGGCCGAGCTGACGACCAAGCTGGGCGACGAGGGAATCAACATCGAGTACTGCTACGGGACGATCAGCCACAAGCCGAACATGAATACCGTCGTCCTCGATGTCAGCAAAATCGAAGAAGCCGCGAAGGTGCTGCAGGGCTGATTTCTCGCCGATTTTTGCCCGCTATCCCTGAGTCTTGCCGCTGAAATGAGTCGAAAGGAGATCTTCCGGTGGGAGGCGGCGGGGGCGGCGTTCATCATCATCGCCGGGTCGGCCCTCCATTTCGTCTTTGAGTGGAGCGGGGGATTTCGTCCGGTCGCCTGGCTGGCGGCGGTCAACGAAAGCACCTGGGAGCACTTCAAGCTCGGATTCTGGCCGGCGTTTTTTTTCGCGTTCCTCGAGTTTTACGCCTGGCGGGGGAGAAGGCCGGCCAATTTCTGGGCCGGAAAGGCCGTCTGCCTTTGGGCGATGCCGGTTCTGATCGGTGGAATCTTCTACGGATATAAAGCGATCCTCGGCCGTCATTTTCTCTGGGCCGATATTCTGCTGTTCATCCTGGCGGCCGCCGCCGGACAGTATTTGAGCTTTCGAATTTTAACGGCCCGCCCGCTGAGAACCCGATGGCGGCGGCTGGCCGCGGCCGGGTTGGTCGTTCTTTTTCTGGCGTTTGCCTTGCTGACCTATTTTCCGCCCCGGGTGTTCCTCTTTATGGACCCTCGAAGCGGAGGTTACGGCGTCTTCTGATCAAGTCTTAGTCGTATGGGCGGTCGTACACGCGCTTGCCTGCGCCGTGTTGACGGGCCTGGATTTTCATCCCGAAGTTGGCCGCGGCGAAATACAGGGCCTTGGGCATCAGCGGCTTCGCAAAAAGAACCGATGCCTCCTCCGGGATATCGCCGCCCGAGGCAAGGGACGCGGCAGCCAAGTCGAGGGCCTTCACGGTGTTTTTCTGGATCCCCTTGGCCTTGTCCAGAGGCCGGCGGCCGACCGCGCCGCCCATCCCCATGGCCAGGGCCCCGGCCCAGCCCCGGCCGGTCTTTTGGGCGAAGATCCGCATGATGTCCACGGCCGGTTGATTCTGGTGGGTTTCGGGAAAGCCGCACTGAATGACGGCTGCGATTTTTTGGTTTTTGGCCGCCTGCCGCCCGGCGAGCACTTCGATCGAGCGGATGACCGGGGCGGGGAGTTGGTCGACGTAGAGAGGGAAGGAAAAGAGGATGAGGTCGGCTCTGTCCGCGGCCCGGCCGAAGTCCTCTTGTTTTTCGAGCGAGGACAAGGCCGTCGCCGCCGTCATGACCGCCGTTTCCCAGCCGGCTGCGGCCAGCCGGGCGAGGAGCGCTCCGCCGAGAGCGTATGATGTTCCGGTTTTCCCCTTGGGGCTTCCGATGATGAGCAGGGCGTTCATGATACGGCCTCCTTGGCTTTCTCCAGCAAAGCGGCGATGTCGGCGGTCCATTCGGCCGGGGCCGCTTCTTCCGGGTAAATGCGCGATTCGGTCATGATCCCGTTGAGATTCAGAGCGTTTCTTCTGACCAGGCCGTGGAAGATCCGTCCGGCTTCCTCGTCGGGTTCGGACTGCGTTCCGAAGACCAGGAGAGCCCGATTTCGGGGGTACCGCTGGGGATGGTGAACTTCGCCCTCGACTTTGATGAAGAAGGGGAGGATGACGGGAATGACCCGGTCGAGGGCTTTCTTCAAGGTCGGACCGTAGCCGCCGAAGAAAAGCGGCGTCAGCCAGACGACGAGATCCGAACCGGCTATGGCCTTGAGGATGGGCTCCTGGTCGTCTTTGACGACGCACGTTCCGGGGTGTTTCAACCAGCAGGCGAAACAACCCCGGCAAGGCTTGATGTCCATGGCTTCGAGGTCGAAGGTCGAGGCCGTCCAATTCCTGGCCGAGGCTTTGGCCGCCACGGTCGAGGCGATCGCCCGGAGGGTCTCCCCGCGGCCGTCGCCGGAAGCGCCGTTGAGAATCGTCATATTCATTTGTTCTCCTTTTTGCAATCGGTTTTGGAAGGTTTGGGCAGGACGACATTTTTCTCCCGTAGGATGCGGGCCCATTCCCGCTCGTGGTCCGGGCCGTCCATTTCGGCCAGGCCGGAGACTTCTCCAAAGATCATCATGTTGCCGGCGTTTTTCATCAGCCGGACGATATTGTCGGTCGAGGCATCCACCGTCCGCCCGTAGACGACCGCCGCGGCCAAGCCCAGGGTGTAAGTGCCGAGGTAATGAAGAAGCCGCTCGAGGGAGGAATCGGGGAGGAGACGGAGCATCGGGTCGGCCTTCATCCTCTCGAGGATGGAGGCGAACACTCCCGCGACGATGTCGGCGTGGTTGTGGCGGGTGTGGAAGAGGGAGGCGAAGAGGTGTCCTTCCTCCCGGGCGAAGACGACGATGCCCACGCCGATGTTGAGAAAGGCCCCGTCGGTCCAGGCCGTCATGGTGCTCTCATGAAGGCGGCGGCGGGCTTCATTGAGGATGTCCCGCTCCAGGGATTCCATCGAGCCGTACGTGCTGTAGACCGGAGCGACCGAAGAACGAAGTTCGGCGGCCACGGTCCGGGCGGAGAGAACCGCCCAGCCTTTTTTGCGAACGATCTTGACCGCTGCGGTTAGGACCGCAGCCTTGTCGAATGTCGTTTCTTTGGGGCTCATGTCGTATTCCTCAACCTTTGTTTTAATGAGAATAACGAGTGTAATATAACAGTAGTTATTCTTAATGTCAAGAGGAGGCCGACTGTCCTCCGGGTGGAAGAAGAGCCGCTCGACCCGCGGCTCTTCCCCGGGACGAAATGCGCGTTGATCGCAGGGGTGGATCTCTTGCTTTTTTTCATTCGGGGCATATGATAGACGGCGAACGATTTTTTGGAGGTGCCCATGCCATCTCGTTTCCTGAAATCCTTCCTCCTGATTCTTTTCACCGCCTCGCTTGCGGCCGCCACGGCGCCGGCCGGGCAGGACCTCGAGGCCTTGATTAAGGAATTCCACGCGGTACCCGCCGTCACGGGAAACGAGGAATGGCTGGCCGGGAAGATCGCGGCCAAGCTCCCGAAGACCTATCTTATTGAGAAGGACAACCTCGGCGGACTGTATGCCTGGCCGGGAAACAAAAAGCCCAGCGGTGAGTTCGCCATTCTCGCGCCGCTGGATGATTTCGGCTACGTTGTCAGCGGCTTCGCCGCGGACGGCTACCTTCGGCTGGACCGGGCCTCCAATCCGCCCAGCCCGGTCTATGATTCGTTCCTGATCGGGCATCCGGTCGTCATCCGGAACGCTTGGGTGGCGTCCCATGGCATCGTCGCCCAGCCGTCAATGCATGTGATGACCCGGGAGCTTCGGGATCGGATTTCCGGGGCGTTCTCGCTCGACCTGGTTTATGTCGACGTCGGCGCCCGCTCGGAAGCCGAGGCCCTGAAGATGGGTTATGCCATCCTCGATCCGGTTTCGCTCTATCCCGACTACGTCACCCTGGCGGGGACGAAGAGAGCCGGACCCAACCTAGGGAGGAAGGCCCTGGCCGCGGCCTTGACCCATACCGCGTTATCCGTCGAAAAGGCTTCGAAAAATACGCCCACGGCCCTGGTCTTTCCGGCCCAAACGCGGCTTACGGCCCGGGGAACGCGCGGCTCCCTGGGAATGACCCGGGCGGCCAACGTCCTTGGGACTCCTTATGTCATCGTCCTCGACACGGCGGCCGTCACGGCGGACGCCAAGTCCCCTGTTTTAGGGAAAGGGCCGGTCCTGATCCTTCAAAAGGACGAGATATGGCCGCTTCGGGGGGCAATCGAAAGAGCCGCGGCCAAGGAAAAGATATCCCTTCAGATTCAAGTCGTTTCCAGGAATCCGCTTCTTTCCCCTTTCCCGATGGATGACGGCAAGGAAGCAGTCGGGTTGGCGGTCCCGGTGAAATTCGCCGGCACGCCGTCTGAAGTCGTCGACCTGGCCGACCTTCAGGCGCTGTCAAGGATTCTCTCCCGCTTGATTGTCGAATATCCGTGGATCCAGGGAGGTGTGAGATGAGCGCCCGGCGGTTGATCATCCTCTCGACGGCGGTCGTTTTAACGGCCTCGGCCGGCGCTGTGTTTTCCGCCCAGGCAACGGGGGACAAGGCCTGGGACCTACTTCGCGAGATATTGATGGTTCCGGGAATTTCCAGCCAGGAGAAGCCGGCCGCCGACTGGATCCAGGCCCGTCTGCCCAAGGGCGTGAAGGTCGAACGCGACGCCAAGCACAACGTCTGGTTCACGGTCGGCAGCGGCAAGCCGCACATCTTGTTCGTTGCCCACACGGACGAACTGGGCATGACCGTCGAAGCAATATCCCCGGACGGGATCGTCAAGCTGAAAGGCCGCGGCGGCTTTCTGCCCCAGGCCCTGGAGGGCCGTCCGTTCGTCATCCAGACAGCCAAGGGGCCGGTGGAAGGGATTATCCTTCCGCGGCCGGACTACATGGAGCGCGCCCCCAAACCGTTCGCCCCGGCAGCTTACGAACTGTTTCTCGGCGTTTCCTCCGAGAAAGAAGCCCGCGGCCTCGGGGTGGCCGAGGGGCAGGCCGTCATCTACAAGAAGAAAATCATCGACTTGACGGACGAGATCCTGGCCGCCCGGGCCGTGGATGACCGGGCCGGCTGCGCCGCGGTCCTGGCCGCCGTGCTGGAACTGGATCTTGCTGCCATCAAAGACCGGACGGTCACCTTCGCCTGGGACGTGGAGGAAGAGATCGGATTGTTCGGGGCCACGGAGCTTTCCAAGGTTTTAAAGCCCGACTATGTCTTCGCCGTCGACACCTTCGTTTCGTCCGATGACCCGCTCGACAACCGCCGGTTCGGCTATGCCCCGCTGGGTAAAGGACTAGTGTTCCGGGCGATGGACAGCAGCAACCTGGTCCCCAAGCCCGAGCTTCAGAACATCATCTCCCTGGCCGAGCGGAAGGGCATCCCGTACCAGGTCTCAAACTCCCGCGGCGGCAATGACGGCTCGGTCTTCCTGGCCGGCGGAGCGGTGGACATCCCCCTGTCCTGGCCGGGGGCCCATGCCCATTCGTTTATCGAGAAGATCGTTAAAAGCGACCTTCGGGCCCTGACCGACCTGATCAAGGCGATTGCCCTGGAGTTTACCGGCCTCCCCGGTCAGATCCCGCTCCAAAAATAACAGGATAATCCCGGGGCTGTCCTTTTTTCTCGAACAGCTTCGTGTTAATATCGAGCCTGGGTTAGCGCTGAGAAAGAGAGAGGGAGAGGCCATGGCCCAACTGACGTTTTCTTCGCTTTTCAAGCGCCGGGCGACGGCAGGGCAAGCCGGGGTGAAGGACGAGATGGCGGAATGCCCACGGTGCGGACGGTTCTTCCACAAACGCGGGCACGAGCACGAGCCGCTCTGCAAGGACTGCTGGAAGCTCGAAAAATCCGTCGGGAACACCTGAAACCGGCTTGTTTTCCAGGATGGCGATGAACAACGAGGATGTTCTCCACCAGGACGAGGGATTTTATAAAATCACGGCTTTGAAGATTTATCGGAAAACTGCGGGTGTCATGTTCGACGCCCTGCCCGTCAAAGCGCTCGGCTGCGTCGAGGCGATCGATCGGGTCGTCCACGATCAAGGGGCGTTATCTCCGGGGACGGTTTCGGGAGTCGAGCGGCCCTGGTACCTTCATGAGGCCCAGGAGGACAACCTGGTCGTACTGGCCGGATTCCGCGACATCGACCTCTATAAAGATGGGGAGTTTCTGCAATTCCGCCTGACTCCCCGGCGTCTCGAGGTCAAAGGGATGCGCTTTTTCGACCAACCGGTCATGCTCTCCTGGTCGACCGGCGTGTTTCACCGGATCCAGAGCAGTCCCGAAAAGGGCTCGGCTTCGTTGAACATCCCGGTCCGGCGGCCGGGATTCGACATCCGGACGAACTTTCATATCTATGACCTGGATTTGCTGACGGGCGAATCGCGGGTAATCCGCGAGGGTCATCTCGACCAGTCCGGCGAGTAGGCCGCCCTCCCGGCCTTGGAGCCGGCGCTGTTCCTGATTATTTCACCCGCTTCACGCCGAATTCCAGCGCGTTTTCATCCTTGCAGGAGTTCACGCAGACGGTGCAGGAGAAACAATCCGGCCGAAGGACGGAATCTTTGAGAATCTCCGGAACCGTCGGGCAGGGGGACTTCTGTTCGCAGACACGGCAGTCGTCGCAGGCCCCTTTTTTCCGCGTGACCCGGAAGACAGCGACCTGCTCCAGGAGGTTGGCGAACAGGCCCACCGGGCAGACCAGGTAGCAGAACGGCCGATAGAATTTTAAGGCCAGGGCCAGCGTCAGGAGCAGGGGGAGATAGTGATTGATTTCCAGCCTTTCCGCTATTTCTCTTTCGGGTAGAGCAGGGAGTTCAGGAGGAATTTATAGGTGCCGTGGGACTGGGCCCGGTTCTGGGACCGGATCCCGATCAGGATGAACCGGCCGTCCTTATATTTGGCGTCGACGACGGCGGCCTTCCGGGACAGATGGGATTCGCCCAGAAGCCATCCGCTGACGAGGATTTCGTCCTCGGGATAGGAGGCAACGACCTTCCGCTCCCACTGGAAGCCGGGGGCGCTGGTGTTGAAGGCCAGGCTCTGGACGAACATCGCCGCGGCCGATTTCGGCATGCCGTAGCCGATGGGGGATTCGTTGTCGACCAGGATCCGGACGACCGAAGTCGGGCAGAAGAATTCCGTCCGGGCGAGTCCGGATAGTGTGTTTCGAGCCGGGACGCCGAACGAGGAGATGGCGAATTCGCCGGCCTGGTTGAGGGCTACGAGAATCCCTCCCTTTTCGACAAAGGTCCGCAGGTTGGCGACGCCTTCCTGGCTGATGCCGCCCTCGTATTCGGGGGGCGTTGTGGAGGTCCGGGTTCTTTGCTGGGCGGCGGCTCCGGCAGGCGCTCCCGTCGGCGCTCCTGTGGGAGCCCCCGCGGGCGCGCCCGTCGGCGCTCCTCCCATCCCGCCTCTCGGGCTGGACGAACCGCCGCCGGTTGTCCCGATGATGGTATTGGCGTTTTCGCTGGCGAAGAGGATCACGTCAAAATCCGCCCGAAGGTCCGGCTTTTTCTCCCGGGTCCCCTTGATGTCGTCTTTGTGGAGGGTTTTAAAGGGAATGCCCATGTCGTCGAAGACGTAGCGGGTCCAGCCTTCGTCGGCGTTGCCGCGCCAGGACTGGAAGATGCCAACCCGGGGGAAGGACACCGGGGCCTTGTCGATGCCGTCGATTTCATCCAGGTCCAGAACGGCCAGGTGATATCTCTCCTGGAGAGCGGGAAGGGCTTTTTTGACCTCGTCGGTGTTCTTGACGAGGAAGCTTCCGGCCGGAATCAGAGTCCCCTTTTTTGTGACATGGGCCTTGGTCCTGAAGACCTCGGCTTTATCCTTTAGGAGAGCGATGGCCACGGGGTAGGAGACGTTGACCGCCGAGCTGAGGACGAAATAGGCCGCACGGCCGTTCCCGGCGGGGACTTTCGGATAGGGGACGGCCGAAAGTTTCGCCAGTTCCGCGGTGAAGGGCTCCATGATTTGTTCGCAGGCGACGCCCATCTGGGCTGGAAGGGTCCAGCCGGCGTTGTCGTAGGGCGGCTGGGGCGGCCCGCCGGGGTACTGGCGCATATCGGGATATTTCTGCTTTTCCAGCATCGCCCAGGCGAAGGGTTTGTAGGGCTGGTCCATCCGGACGACGAACGAGCCGGCCGGATAGGTCTTATCGTTGACGACAAAGGCGCCCTTGGCCTGGTGGATTTCCACGCCGTTGGCCATCAGGACGTCCAGCATCTTGAGCGTCGTGGGATAATCGTGCTGTTTGGCCGGGATGATGAAGGCGAAGGGCTGGTTCCGCTCGACCTTTTCCACGGCCGCTTTGTTGAGCTGGTAGTAGGTCGAAAGCAAGTCCCGGCCGTGGATCGCGGCCGTTTTGACCAGGCTCTTTCCCAGGGTCAACTCGTATTCGACGATGTCGCGAAGGCGCCACCAGCCGCCGGGCCAGGGGTCGACGAAGTCGAGCATCTTGACATAGTAGTCACTGCGGATTTCGTTGGCCTCGAACTGGACCGGCGTGGCCATTCTGACCGAGGCCGCCTCGGTTAAAATTCCGGCGACGTTGTGGAGCCAGGGCGTGTCGTCGCATGCCCCGATGTACCAGGCGGTGTAGCTGCGGCCGTTCTCGACGCCGGATTTGCCCTCACGCTGGAGGTCGAAGGCCATGTTCGTCCCGACGAGATTGACCAGCCGCCAGGTCAGGGGGTGGACGTTGGGAAGCGGAGGGTCTTTATAGGGCGGGATGAAGAGCCGGGCCCCGCTGCTCCCCTGCTGATGCATGTCGACCTGGACCAGGGGAAGCCAGTCGTGGTAGAGGACCTTGGCCATGGTCCGGATTTCGGCCAGGTTGAGCATGTAAGAGTCGCGGTTGTTGTCGTGGCCGGCGTAGGGGTGGTACAGCCAGGGCATCGACCCGCCCTCGTACTGGGTCCCGACGTATTTTTTGTACCAATCGACAACCATCTGGATGCCGTCGGGATTGGTCGACGGGACAAGCAGAAGGACCATGTCCTTGAGGGCTGCCTCGGCGTCGTAGGGAGTTTTACCGGTGACCAGGTCGTAAGCCAGCTCCATCGAGGCCTGGGAGGCGCCGATTTCCGTCGAGTGGACGCTGCAGGTGATCAGGACGATCGGCTTGCCTTCCTTGATCAGCCGTTCGGCCTCGGCCGGCGCGGTGACCCGCGGGTCGCGGAGCTTTTTAAGGATCTCCCTGTAGCGGTCGAGCTTGGCCAGGTTCTCAGGGGCCGAGATCACGGCCATGATCATCGGCTTTTTCAAAGTGGTCTCGCCGATTGTAAGGAGCTTCATCTTGTTCGTCTCGGAGGCGAGTTTCTTGAAGTAATCGTGGATCTGGGTGTAGTCAGCCAGTTTTTTATCGGCTCCGACCGCATGGCCGAGGAACTTCTCGGGCGGGGTCTGAGCGGTCAGGATTCCGGCCGAAAGAGCGAGAATCATGGCGCAGAACAAGGCTGGGAAATTACGGCGGATCATTCCGACCTCCTGGGGAGGAATAGGAAAATACTAGATATCAC
>JAFGEN010000274.1 GCA_016931595.1 Candidatus Aminicenantota bacterium
ATTATGCACGAGTCGAGAGGGCTGTAGATGCAAGGCGCGCCCTGGCTCCGAGGCGTCGCAAAGGACGGCAAAGCCCGAAGGGTGACGCCGTGCTGGTCGCACTGCGAACCCTTCGCAACGAAGCAGATGCTGCCCTATCGGCTCGCCCGAAGGGTAAATCCTCATATTTACTATCTTATTCATAATAAATGATATTTAAGAATTTATAAATATTTATGAATAATGCAGGTTAATTAAAGCCAGAGCAAGACCGAACGCTCCCTGGGACGGCGAATCGCACATTCCCTTGATGTTCCCCTCCGAGTCGACGACGAAATGCAACACGATTTCGAAATCCTCGCCGCCAAGGCTGAGGCCGCCTTTCCAATCGCCGAGAAACGGCTTGATATCCTGGGCTGCAATCAAGACCCGAGCGGCCAGGGCGACGGCGAACCAAAAGACGGAATGTCGGATCGATTTTTTCGGGGAAGCGATCATCATGATCTCCTTGATATCAATCGGATGACCTGATCCGCGATTACTCATTGCGCAGAGATTGGATGGGATTGGCCGAGGCCGCCTTCAAAGTATGGCCTCCGGCCGTCAACAGGGCGACGGCCAGGGCGATCAAGGCCGAAGCAATGAACGCTCCGAGCCCGAGGCGGGTGCGGTACGTAAAATTGTTCAGCCAATCGTTCATGATGAAAAATGCAACGGGCCAGGCGAAGACATTGGCCAGGAGCACCGCCCGTAAAAAATCCCGCAGCATGATCGAACAGAGGGCCGCCGTCGAAGCCCCCAGAACCCTGCGGACCCCGATTTCCTTGGTCCGCCGCTCGGCCATTGCGGCGGCCAACCCCAGAATCCCGAAGGCGCTGAGAAGAACGGCCAGGACGGAAAAGGCCGTCAGCATCCAACCCAGCTTGGCATCCGCGGAATATAACCTGTCGAACACTTCGTCAAGAACGACGGCTTCGGGTTCGATTCCCGGATTGATCGTTTTGTAGGCCTCGCGCACAGCCCCAAGCGCCTCCGGGATGCGCCCGGGCCGGGCCCGAACGAGGACAAAGGAAGAGTTCGGCGCGCAGGTCATGACCAGGGGTTCGATCTCTTCCCGCATCGAGCGGAAGTGGAAGTCCCTGACCACGCCCACGATTTCATTCTCGACCCCTTCCTCAAGCAGGTCAATCCGTTTCCCCACGGGCGCGGCCCAGCCCGCCCGGCTGACAAACGCCTCATTGACCAAGACGGCGGTTTGACTGTCCGTCGAACGCTCAGGCGAAAAATTTCTTCCCTGGACAATTTCGATTCCGGCGAAATCCGCAAAGTTGTAATCGACGCCGGTGAAATAAAAGTGCATCCGGATTTCATGTCCGGCATCATCGTTCAGAGGCCGTCCTCCGGCGGCCCCGATCTCGACAAGGGGCTGGGAGACGGAGGATACGCTCAGGATCTCAGGGTTGCCCTTAAGGTCGCCGATCAAGGCCTCGCGGTTGCCGCGGACGGCGGCGTCGACGGCCCGAACCTGGATGATGCCCGCGCGGTCGTAACCGATATCCCGAGTTCGGATGAAGCGAATTTGCTTGAAAACGACGAGCCCTCCGGCCACCAGGGCGATGGTCAGGCCGAATTGGACGATCACCAGGATTTTTCTTGCGTCGAAACCGCGACGGGGAGAGATCCGATCCCGCCGCAATGCGCTCAACGGCGGAATCGCCGACATCCGGACAGCCGGGAACAAGCCGGAAAAAAGCCCGGTCAGGATCGCCGTCATGATGAGCAGGAGGGGAAACGTTCCCTCGAGAAGACCTTCGAGGACGAGGGGCTTGCCGGTCAAGCGGCGGAACAAGGGGAGAGCCAACCCGACCAGTCCGACGGCGGCCGCCAGGGCCGCCGTCGAGGCGAGCTGGGCCTCTCCGAGAAATTGGCAGAGCAGTTGTCCCCGCCCCGCACCGAGGGACTTCCGGACGCCGACTTCCCTGAACCGCAGACCCGCTCGGGCCATGGTCAATTGAACGGCATTGATGCCGGCGATGAGGAGGATGAGGAAGGCCACGGCGGCGAACAACCGGACGGCCTTGAGGTTTCCGTTCGGCTGAAGTTCGTAATTCGTATGCGACTCGAGATGAATGCTTTTTAGGGGCTGAAGAAAATAGCGGATTCCGGCCCGGATGTTCCACCAGTCTTTGCCGCTTGTCCGGGCCAAGTTTCGGTATTGGTCCCGGAGAAGCGGAGCCATTTTGGACTCAACCGTCCGAGCCTCGGCCCGTTCGTCTAAAACCAGGTATGTGAAATAATCGTCCATGTTCCATCGGCCCATCTGTTCCGCCCGCCTGTCGGGGGAGAATCGACGATCCAAGGGAATGATCCATTCGAACCGGAAATGTGAATTCTCCGGAATGTCCTCGAGAATTCCGGTGACCTTGAAATCGCCGAGCGAGCAGGAGAGAATCCGTCCCAGGGGATCCTCGCGGCCGAACAGCTTCTCGGCCAAGGCACGGCTGAGGACGATTGAATCGAGGTCGGACAACGCCTGCTCCGGTGTTCCTCTCCGCAGGGGAAAGGAGAAGACCTTGAAAAATCCGGCATCGGCGAAAATTCCGGCATTGCGTATCCCCCGTTCTCCCGACCGTAACAAGATCGGATCCTGGGGAACCACGCGTGTCGCCGTCCGGATTTCGGGAAGGCGCTCCAAAAGGAAAGGGGCCAGGGGGGCCGGCACGATCGCCCCTGACGTCGTGCTCTCGAGAGTGATCTCAAACGCCACGCGGAAGATGCGCTCCGCTCCGACATGAAATGTGTCATAGCTTCGTTCGTACCGGACATAGAGCATGATCAGGGCGAAGGCGGCCAGGCCGATCGCCAATCCGCCGACCTGGAGGGCCGCCTGTCCCTTGGTCCGACGCATTTTCCGAAATCCGAACAGAATCGATTTCCAGAGCGATGCGGAGAGAAACCGGGCCGGTGAAAGGAATGACCGCCGCCGACCTCCCAACCGGGCCAGTTCGAATTCGACGCCGAGCTCGGCGGCCGGGGCGGAGTCGGCCGCGGCTGTGCGAAAAGCGGCTTCCGGGTCGAGACCCCTCTCGATTCGAGCCTCGATCTCGTCCCGAAGATGGGATTCCAGCTCGGCCAGGTCGGTCTCCTGGATGTCCGGGCTTTTTTGGAGCGACTTCCGCCATCCGATGATCGCTCGATTCAGGTCAAACATAGGTGATTCTCCCGGCGACGATCAAGGTCTCATTCCCGGCCGAGCAAGGGGTCCCAAACCAGTTGGAGAGACCGGATGAGCCCGGACCATTGCCGCCGCTCAGCCTCGAGCTCCTCTCGGCCCGTCTCCGTGATCCGGTAGTATTTTCGAAGTCTCTCTCCTGCGGATATCCGCCATCGGGAAACGACGAGACCGGTTTCCTCCAATCGGCGTAAAACCGGGTAAAGCATATTGTCGGACCAATCCAATGTTCCGCCCGAAAGGGTTTTCACCTTCTGGATGATCTGATAGCCGTAATCCTCGCCCTGGGAAAGCAGGGCCAGGATGATCGGTTTCGTCGAAGCCGCGGCCAGGTTCTTGGAAATCATGGATACCTCGCGTCTATTAATACCTCAACCCTTGAGGTATGCAAAAAACAGGCCAAGAACAAACACCGAGCCTAAGGGGAATTTGCCGGCATTTATAGCGGGCGGTGTCCGCAAGCGGACAAGAATTGTCCGATACGGGGCACAGGCCGTCTGATTCCGAGAGAATCGAAACCGGAAGTCAGCGCCGATAAAACGCGGCGATCCGCTCGACGACGTAATCCTGCTCTTCGTCTTTCAGCTCGGCATACATGGGCAGGGCCAGAACGTCCTTGGCCGCCTTCTCGGCGACTGGGAAATCGCCTTCCCCGTAACCCAGGTGGGCGAAGCATTTTTGCAGATGCAGCGGGATCGGGTAGAAGACCGCCGTTCCGACGCCGTTTTCCCGAAGGAAGGCCTGGAGCTTGTCCCTGTCGGCGGCCCGGACGACATACTGGTGATAGGTGTGGAATTCAGCCGCGCCGGAGTCCCGGTAGACGGCCGTCGGCGGAACGATCCATCCTTTTTCGACCAAACCGGCGGCGGTGAATTTCCGCTCGTACCCTTCGGCCACGGTCCGACGCTTCTTTTGCCAGTCGGCCAGGTGCCGGAGCTTGACCCGGAGGACAACCGCCTGGAGAGCGTCGAGTCGGAAGTTGCCGCCGATCTCCTCGTGAATGTACTGGTCCTTACCGCCGTGAACGCGGAGCCTCCGCAGACGCGAGCCGAGGCCGGGGTCGTTGGTCAGGACCATTCCCCCGTCGCCGAATCCGCCGAGGTTTTTCGTCGGATAGAAGGACAACGCTCCGACGGTTCCGATCGAGCAGGCCCTGCGCACTCCCGCGGCGGAAGGATAATCGGCCCCGACGGCCTGGCAGGCATCCTCGATGACGGCCAGGCCGTGGCGGCCGGCCAAAGCCGTGAACCCGTCCATCTCGGCGCACTGGCCGTACAGGTGGACGGGCAGGACCGCCTTGACCCGGACCCCGGGCTCTTTTTTCCGGAATGCGGCCAGGGCTTCTTCGGCCCTGGCAGGGTCGAGGTTGAAGGTGGCCGGGTCGATGTCGGCGAAAACGGGCCGGGCTCCGGACCGGCTGATTGTCCCGGCGGTGGCAAAAAACGTGAACGGCGTGGTCAGGACGGCGTCTCCGGGACCGATTCCAAGGCCCATCAGGGCAACCAGGATCGCATCCGTTCCGGAGGAAACGCCCACGGCGCAGGCTGTCCCGCTCAAGGTGGAGAGCTCGCTTTCCAGCGCTTCGACTTCGGACCCTAAGACAAACATCTGGGAGGCGGCCGTTTCGAGAAGACGAGGCTCGATTTCGGCCTTCAGGGCCTGGTATTGGGCTTTCAGGTTGAGGATGGGAACGTTCATGGCAGGATCTTCTTGAGCTTGGATTTTTCGATGAGCATCTGCCCCTGGTAACTGACGAAGTTGAGAAGGATCATAACCCGGTCCTGGTCGGACATTTGCCGGTGGAAAACCCCTTGAAGGCCCTTCCACGGCCCGGTGACGACTTCGATCCGGTCTCCGGGCGAAGGTTCGATCCCGTATTTTTGGAGCTCGATCAGCCCATTGATCTCCCGGTTTCGAAGCTCTTCAATGAACCGATCCTCCAGGGGGATGGCCCCGCCGTCGTTTCCGACGATATGGCGGACGCCCCGCGTGTATTTCACCATCTTGTATTGCTCGGGATAGGTGAAGCGGACGAACTCATAGCAGGTGAAAAACGGCTTGACCCGGCCGCTGTCGGCATAGCGGGGGCAATAGACCTGGAAGCCCCCCTCCTGGAACAAGCGCTCGACCTGGAATTCCTTCTGGGGCTTGGTGCAGAGAACGAACCAGTGCTCCATTGGCTTCAATCCTCGTCGCAGAGCCCGAACGTCTCGTACAGGCCGGGGCGGCGGTCGGCCAGGAAGTGCATTCTTGCCGGGCTCCGGCCGAGGAGGTCGAAATCGCAGTCGGCCAGCAAGAGATGATCCTCGTCCTTGGGAGCCCGAGCGATAACCCGGCCCATCGGGTCGGCGACGAACGACTCGCCGGCGAAATGCAGGGCCGGCTCCCGGCCGACCCTGTTGCACAGGGCAGTAAAATACCCGTTCTGGAGCGAGGCGATTTGGACTTCTCCTTCGTAAACGCCCTCCCCCCATTCATTGAGGATGCCGGCTTGGGGAATGACCACAAGCTCGGCTCCCTGGAGGGCCATGGCCCGCATGACCTCCGGGTAATGGCGGTCGTAACAGATAACCACCCCCACCTTGCCGGCGGCCGTCTCGTAGACCAGGCGGGCGTTCCGGCCGGGGGCATAATAGCCCCTCTCGAAGAATCCCGGTCCGTCCATGATGTGCATCATCCGGGTCGTCCCGGCGATTCGGCCGTCGGCGTCGATGACCGGGGAGGAGTCGTAGGTCCGGCCTCCGTCCTGTTCGAACAGGTTGAGGACAGCCACGACGCCGTACCGTTTGGCCAGGCGTGAAAATTCCTCTGTCAGCGGCCCGGGGACCGTCTGGGCATAATCGGCGAAACCGGGCCTTTCGGCCGCCGGAACTTGGGGAATAAACGGCAAAAAGGCCAGCTCGGAAAAGGCGATGAGGTTGGCTCCAAGGCGGGCGGCCTCCTCGAATGCGGCAACGCCGCGCCGGAGGTTGTCCTCCAAGTCGACTCCTGCGTTCTGTTGGACGAGTGCGATGATCATGGTCGTTTGCGAAAGGCCGAGCCTGTAATCAGAAGGTTTTTTTCCTCCGAGACGTGCTAGTTTAAACGAATTCGCCCGGCTTGGCAATC
>JAFGEN010000275.1 GCA_016931595.1 Candidatus Aminicenantota bacterium
AACATGGACGGGTTCTCCTGCTGCAATGGGACGGCCCTCGAAAGCAACACGAAGCTCCAGGATTCCATCTACTTCCGGAGCGCCGACAACCAGGCTCTCTATGTCAATCTGTTCATACCCTCGACGGTGGCCTGGACGGAGCGCGGCGTGATGGTGACCCAGTCGACGAATTTCCCCTATGCCGATTCCACTGTCTTGAAGATTTCCGGGAGCGGCGCCTTCGCCCTCAACGTCCGTGTCCCGGGTTGGGCGGCCGGGGGGTTTTTCGTCAAAATCAACGGCCGGGAGGAAAAGGTCGAAGCGAAGCCGGGAACGTACCTGACGCTGCGGCGGGAATGGAAAGACGGCGACACCGTGACCCTTCGGATGCCGTTCTCGTTCCGCCTCGAGTCGGTCATGGATATGCCGAACCTGGCGAGTATTTTTTACGGCCCGGTTCTGCTGGCTGTGCAGGAGGACGCTCCCTTGTCGGCCTGGCGGGCCGTGACCCTGGACGCGGCGGATATGTCCAAGTCGATCACCGGCGACCCGGCCGCCCTGAGCTTCGGCCTCAACGGCCTCGTTTTAAAGCCCTTCTTCGAAAGTTACGGGAACTACTCGGTCTATCTGGATGTGACGTTGAAATAAGGAGCGGCCATGTCGATCCGCCGGCGAATCACGATCATTTGTTTCGGGGGCGCGATTCTGTCCGCGGCCTTCCTGGCCGGGCAATCCCCCCAAGCGACCGAATACGGTCCGGCCAAGGGAGCCCTCGTCATCGCAGGCGGGAACCTCAAGGATCCGGCCATCTACGACCGCTTTATCGAGCTCGCCGGCGGAAAAGAGGCGAAACTGATCGTCGTCCCCACGGCCGGAGGAAATTTCTCGTCCGACGGCAAACCCCGCCTTTACAAGGAAGAGGATGTCATCGCGCCTTGGCTCAAGCGGGGCATGAAAAACGTGAAGATGCTCCATACTTACGACCCGAAGATCGCCGACACCGAGGAATTCGTCGGGGGTCTGCGCGAGGCCGACGCCGTCTGGTTCAACGGCGGGCGGCAATGGAATATCGTCGACTCATACGCCGGCACCCTGACCTACGCTGAATTCCACAAAGTCCTCGAGCGCGGCGGCGTCATCGGGGGAACCTCGGCCGGGGCGACGATCCAGGGCGATTATTTGGTGCGGGGGGCCGTCGCCGGCCCGAATATCGTGATGTCCCCGGAGCCGAACCACCAGAAGGCCTTCTGTTTTCTCCGGCGGACGGCCATTGACCAGCACATCAACGCCCGGAATCGCTGGGACGACCTCATCCCGGTGATCCAAAAATTTCCCGAGTTTCTCGGGATCGGTCTTTCCGAGGACACGGCGATCATCGTCCAGGGGGATGTCTTCGAAGTGATGGGGAAGTGGAAAGTCGCCGTTCACGACAACACCCGGCTTTACCATCCCTGGGAAAAACCTTATTTTGTCCTGTCTCCCGGCGACGTCTTCAACATGAAGACCCGTCGCCTCGAAAAGCTGGGAAACGGAGCGGCGGGGCGGGTCCTCAATCCAACGACTTGAGCGACTCCCGTTCTCCGATGAGAATGAGGATGTCACCGGTCTTGATCACGAGGTCGGGGCTGGGATTGAAGATCATCTCTTGCTCCCGGCGGACGGCGACGATGATCGCCTTGAACCGTTCCCGGAAGCCCGCTTCCCGAATGGCCCGGCCGTTGAGGTCGGACTGTTCTCTGATCAGCAGCTCTTCGAGCGACAGGGCGACATTCCGGGCACTCAGAAGGACGTCGAAAAAGTCGACGATATTCGGCTTGGCCACCATCCGGACGATCCGGTGGGAGGTCAACTCGTAGGGAGACACGACGCGCGAGGCCCCGGCCCGGACCATTTTCTTCTCGTTGGCGGCGTCCAGGGCCCGGGCGATGATGAGGAGGGCGGGGTTGATCTCCCTGGCCGTGATGACCGAGAGGATGTTGTCGGCGTCGTCGGAGAGCAGGGAGATGAAGACCCGGGCCTTTTCGATTCCGCCCGCCTGGAGAGCGCCCTCGTCGGTGGCGTTGGCGTTCAAGACGGGATAATTGTTTTCCTCGGCCATGGCGTACCGCTGGGGAGAGTTTTCGATGATGAGGAAATCCACGCCGGCTTCCGAAAGTTCCCGGCAGACGATCTCTCCCATGCGGCCGAAGCCGGCGACGACGACGTGATCCCTCATCCGGGCCATGTTTTTTTCCATTTTTCTTCTCCCGAGAATCTTCCGGATGCGGCCTTCCAGCGTGTCTTCGACGATGGTCTGGAAGAAATAGAGAACGATTCCCAGTCCGACGACAATCAGGGCGATGGTGAAGATTTTTCCCGTGGGGGTGAGGGGGATGACTTCGCGGAAACCGACGGTGGTGATGGAGATGACGGTCATGTAGAGAGCGTCGATGAACGAGACGCGGGAGATGAGGATATATCCCCCCGTCCCGGCCGCCAGGACGCCCAGAAGGATCAAGCCCAGAATCAGCGTTTTCCGATTTCGAACGACTTTTTTTATCGCCACGGGCGTTTCCGGACGTATCGGAACACAGACGCGAAGACATTGTCAACTTCACGTTGACAAGCGGGAGGCATCGCTCAGCCGCGTCTCGGCCCAGCCGGGTTTCTGTCCGCCCCAACGGGAAAATCTCCGAGGGGAAATCGGGCCGGATCTGTCTTCCCGGCGGAATTCGCGAACCGCGACCATGATCCGCGCCCTGTGTTTCGGCTGGATCGATTCCACGATCCGGCGGGTGGACGACGAGGTCTACATGCAGCGCTATACGCCCAGAAAGCCCGGAAGCATCTGGTCGGCCCGCAACAGGTCCCATATCGCCCGGTTGGCGAAGGAGTGGCGGATGGCCCCGCCCGGAACCGCCAAAGTGGAGGCCGGCCGCCGCCCGGGGATGTGACCGCGGCGACCGCGGTCCGATCGTTCGTTCATTTTGAGCGAAAGGGCTTCCGTCATAATCCTTTCGCGTTTTTTCGGTAGAAATTTCTTGACCGTATGAAGGAACTTAACGCCGGTCCGGTGCGTATATCAATTTAGAAAATCTAAATGAATGGAGCAAACCGGCATGGAGATGTTGACCCGTCTCGAGGAACTCGTCCTGATCGCCGTCCTGAAGCTCAAGAACGAGGCTTACGGGACGGCCGTTTTCAACCATATCGCCTCCTTGACCGGCCGCGACGTGACCGTAAGCAGCGTCTATTTTCCGCTCGAACGCCTGGTCAGACGGGGCTGCCTCCAGGCCTTGCAGGGTGAATCCACTCCGAAGCGGGGCGGCATGGGCAAACGGTATTACCGCCTGACCGAGTCCGGATTGGCCGCCCTCGAGCAGAGTCGGGCTTTGAACCTGGCCGCCTGGCGAGGCGTCGCCGCGCTTTTAAAAAGTGCCGAGGCCTGACATGCGCCCTCCCGTACTGGCCCGTTCCGTTCTGTCTTTCCTGGCCCGAAACCGGGATGGCGCCTATTTCGGCGACGTCGAAGAGATCTACCGCGGCAAGGTCCAGGGCCTCGGTCCTTCCGCCGCCGACCGCTGGTACCGGCGCGAGGCCCTCCGGTCTTTCCCCTTATTCCTCGTCTCATCCATTCGTTGGGGGATCATCATGCTTAAAAATTACCTGAAAACGACCCTCCGCTTGTTCCTCCGGGACAAGGGTTACTCCTTTCTCAACGTGGCCGGGCTGGCCATCGGGCTGGCCTGTTTCACCCTGCTCATGATGTGGGTTCGGGACGAGGTCGGTTGGGACCGGTTCCACGAGAATTCCGATTCGATTTATCGGTTGGGATCGAACATGGTCTCCCAGCCGGCCCCGCTCGGGCCGTACCTGAAAGCCAACTATCCCGAAATCGCTGACTCTGTCCGCTTCTTCTTCCCGTCTTCGGTCCTCATCAAGGCCGGCGACAAGCCGTTTGAGGAAAGCGGATTCGGGCTGGCCGACCCGTCGGTCTTTGATATGTTCACCATCCCCTTCATCGCCGGAACGCCGGAATCCGCTTTCACCGATCCGGACACGGTCGTTCTGACCAAATCCACGGCCGTCCGCTATTTCGGGACTGAAAATCCGGTCGGCCGGGTCTTGACCCTCGAAGATCGATACCCGGTCCGGGTGACGGGCGTGGTTCGGGACCCGCCGGGCAATTCCGATATTCGATTCGGCATCCTGGGCGATTTCAGATTCTTGAAAAACTTCCGGGCAGGATATGAATCGCACTGGGGCAATCATGAATACACGACATACGTTCGACTGGCCGAAGGCGCGCAAGCCGCGGCCCTCGGCCCTAAAATCGCCGGCATCGTCCAGAACCGCGTCCCCTCGCTTCCGACGCCTTTGACCATATACCCGATCAAGCGGATCCACCTGTACGCGGACGGAGCGATCAAGTCCGTCGCCATTTTCGGCCTCGTCGCCGTTTTCATCCTCCTGGTCGCTGCCTTCAATTTCATCAACTTGACCACGGCCCGCTCCAGCCGGAGAGCCAGGGAAATCGCCGTTCGCAAGGTCGCTGGGGCCGTCCGGGCCCAGCTCATCAGGCAATTTTTAAGCGAATCGATCCTTCTGGCCCTGGGGGCATTTGTGATCTCCCTGGCGATATCGACGCCCGTCCTGTCCGTGTTCAACACGATCACGGAAAAGAATTTCCGACCGGCGGATCTGTTTCAACCCGGTGTCTTTTTCGTCCTTCTCGGAACGGCTGCGTTCATCGGCCTTCTTTCCGGCGCCTATCCGGCCCTCCTTTTGTCCTCGTTCCGCCCGGCCGGATTGCTCAAGGACACCGTCCCGGGCGGCGGCGGGACCTCTCGCGGCGGAGGCCTCCGGAAGGTCCTGGTCGTCGCCCAATTCGCCATCTCGATCATCCTGATGATCTCGACCGTGTTCATCGCCCGCCAGGTCTCCTTTGTCCGGAATTTCGACCTTGGGCTGCAAAAGGAGAACATCATCGTTCTGCCGGTCAAACAACCGGTGCTCGCGAGCCGCGAGGCGTTCGTCCATGACCTGACCTCCCAGCCCGGCGTCGTCAACGCGACGTTCGCCACCAGCCTCCCGTCGCAGGTGGAGAACATTGCCACCGGCGTTGAGTGGGAAGGCATGGACGCTTCGATCCAACCCGCCTGGTCGTTTGTCGGCACGGACGACCGCTACCTCGACACGCTGGGGCTGACGCTTGCCGACGGCCGGAATTTTCCCGATGCGACCTCCGTTCAAAAAGCCCCTTTGTTCATCGTCAATCAGAAGGCCGTGGAGGAGATGAAGCTCGCCCATCCCGTCGGGGCCCGGTTTACCCTGTGGGATTGGAAGGGGATGATCATCGGGGTCGTGAAGGACTTCCATTTCCGTTCCCTTCGCGAGGACGTCAGGCCGCTGCTGCTGTTCGTCCTTCCCGGCTACTACAACCGACTCCTCGTCAAGGTCCGCCCCATCGACGGCTCGACCGCCGAAGTCCTGAAGCGGATCGAAAACGTCTGGGGGACGTACGCCCCCGGTCATCCGTTCAGCTATGAATTCCTCGATGCCGCGTATGCCCGCAACTACCAAGCCGAACAGAAAATGGGCCGGGAATTCAAATATTTCTCCTTTCTGGGCATGTTCATTTCTCTCCTCGGGTTGGTCGGCTTGGCCGCCTATATGGCCGAGCGGAAACAGAAGGAAATCGGGATCCGCAAGGTGCTCGGGGCGACGACGGCCGGTCTTGCCGGGAGGATGATCCGGGAATTCCTCGTCCCGATCCTGCTTGCCAATGTGATCGCCTGGCCGCTCGCCTACTGGGCCATGAGCGCGTGGCTCCGAAGTTTCGCATACCGGACCTCCGTTACGGCGGGAGTTTTTCCGACGGTCGGTTTGGCCGTGCTGGCGATCGCCGTCGCCACCGTCGGCTTCCAGACCGTGCGGGCGGCCCGGGCCAATCCGGCCCTGTCCTTGAAAAGGGAGTAGGATCCCACGGCGGGACGCAAAACACGCGCCGGAAGTTGACTTCGTCCGGGCCTCCGGGGTAAGAATGCCCCAGGAGAAAACGCCCCATGGATTATTCGCCCTTGCTGGCAGCCATTACGGGGATTCTTGAAGCGGGGGCGGCTGCTTGGATTTTTATCAGCCGGAGCCCGGGGCGCCGGCGGATCTTATTCCCTGCGGGCCTGATCCTGCTTCTGCTGGCCGGCTACCAGTTCGCCGAGGTCGCGGTCTGCCGGATTCCGGAGCGCAGGCTCTGGACCCAGTTGGCCTTCCTGGACATCACCTGGCTTCCGCCGCTGGGTCTTTGGCTTGGATACCAGTTCGGAGCTCCGCGGATGCGGTGGCTGCGGACGGCCGCCCTGGCCGACATGGCCCTCGCGCTTGCGCTTTCGGTTTGGATTCTCGCCGCGCCGGCGGCGATCACCCGGTCCGTCTGCCAGATGGTCGTTGCCCGCTATTTCCCGACGGCGGTTTTCGATATTGTCTATGGATCATTCTATCAACTCAGCCTTCTCCTGACGGTTTTCGCCGGGGCGGCGGCCATGTCCGCCCTCGATGACGCCGCCTCCCGAAAACACTGGGCCAACCTTCAAACGGGCCTGCTCGGATTCCTCTTTCC
>JAFGEN010000276.1 GCA_016931595.1 Candidatus Aminicenantota bacterium
ACCCGGCCGCCTTGATTCCCTCGATATACTCCCGGGTCAGGCCGTGAATCTTGAGCTCCAGGACGCTCTGAGGCGAGAGGTCGTCGAAGCCCTGGTTTTTCAAATCCTGGACATAGGCCTTGGTGATGCCGTGGATCTTGAATTCCAGGACCTTGGAGAGCGACAGGCTCCGCCAGCCGAGGGATTGCAGATCCCGGACGTAGTCGGCCGTCACCCGGTGGATGGCCAGCTCGACCAGCCGGGAAGACGAAAAGTCGCTGAACCCCAGCTTCTCCATCTCCTCGATGTATTTCTTGTCGATATCGCCCAGGAACAAAAAGACCAACTTTTCGTCGTCCACCCGGCCGATGCGGCGGCCGGCCAGGAATTGGGCGAAACCCGGGTCGGGGACGAAGGAGAATGTCCCGGACCCGCGGTCGCCTTCGAATTTTCCCTTGAAGGTCGCCGTTCCGGCGTCCTTCTTCCAGGCATGGACGAATTCCTTGCCGTTCTCAAAGGCCGGCCAGTCCTTTCTCCGGACCGTGAGCGAAGTCGACCATTCGCCTTCGTCCTCGTCGTGGAAGGCGGTCAGCCGGAGGCGCAGAACGTCCGGCCGGACGACGGCGACCCACAGGCCGTCGATCGCGCCGGCCGGGGCGGCCGCGAGGGCGGGGAGGGCGGTCAGGACCGCGAGCAAGATGCCGAATCCGATGGAAATCTTTTTTCTCATTGCCGTTTCCTTTCTCCTGGATGACAATCGACGTTCATCCCGATAAACAGCCCCGGGGGAAAAATGGTTATGGCTTCCCGGCCTTGTTGACCTTCCGGATATAGATATTCCCCTCGAAGGTTTTCAGCAGGACGTCGTTTCCACCCCGGCCGATCTTTCCCGAAGTCCATTCCTCGAGCGAGATCCTCCGGCTTCCCGCTTTGCCGGCGGGCTCCTCCAGGCTCTTTCGCGGCGCCAGGGCGATTTCGAAATCGCTGAAGACCGAGCCCTGGTCGGTTTTCATCCTGACGGTCAGGTCGGCGTCGGAAGGGAAGGCCACGTCGATTTTACCGTAGACCGAGGTGAAGGCGAGCGGCAAACCGGGCGAGATCTTTTCGAACCGGCAGACAATATCGCCGTCGACGGTCGAGACCAGGGCCGAACCTGACACCCGGTCCAGGCGGACATGCCCGTTGACGTTGTTAACCTCCATCTCGCCTGTCACCCCGTCGACTTCGATCCGGCCGTTGTCCTCGAGGCTGAGCTTCAGGTTGAATGTGCGGGGAACATGGACCCGCAGATCGATGGTCTTGGACTCGGAATTGGTGATCACGGTGACGGTATTCCCGGACTCGGTCGCGCTCAGCCGGATTTCGCCGGCCGCGACCCAGGTCAGCCCTTTGGCGCTGCCGTCCCGGTCGGGGGCGGGTTCGGCGGGCGCGGCCGACACGACGACCGCGTCCCCATCGTAGGCGATGACGGTCACGTTTCCCCGGACATGATTGACAATCAGGGCGCCGGGCTGTCCGGGCCGGGACAGGGGGACGGTGATTTGCTCGGGAGGAGAAGCCCAGGCGAAGGCGGTCGAAGCCAGCAAGGCGGCCGCCGCCGCGACAAGGACCGTTTTGCGTACTGACATGGCTGGGCCTCTCTCTTACATCAATTTCCGGGCTGTTTCTTCCAGCCTCTGCCGTACGGAGAAATACAGGGCGGGGTCGGCGCTGATTTTCCGGAACGGCTCGGCCGCCCGCTTTTCGTCCAGGGCGAGACAGACATCGGCCAGGGCCAGGAAGAGCAGGGGGGATTCCTGGTGTTCAATCGACAGGACAAACGCCTCCCGGACCCGCGGATCATCGGCTTTGCGGGCGAGCGTCTCCAGAGCGGTCAATCGAACATTGGCATTGGGGTCGGAGTTGAGGGCTCGGATCAGGGCCTCCCGGACCGTCTCGTTCCAAGCCGCTGAGTCCTCGGCGTAATGGACGGCGCTCATCCGGTCGGCCGCCGAGGCGCTTTCCATCTTGGTCAGAAAGACGGCTGTTTTCATCTCCCGCATTTCTGCGTTCAGGGTCTCGATTTGGGACCTCTCCGGCCGGGGGGTGAGCTGATATCCAACAAACCAGCCGATGACGACCAGGCTGAACCCGAAGGCCAAGCGGGGGATGAGGCCCCAACCGGGCCGGGCTGGGCGCTTTCCGGCGGCCGGTTCTGCGGGCGCGGTCCGCCAGGCGGTCTTTTTGGCTTCGTCCAGCGTTTCCCGGAAACGGCGGCGCATCGCCTCCGAAGGTTCTGGGACGCGTTCCTCGGCCAGGGCCTCCCACATCCGTTCGTATTCCTTCAAGCGGAGAGGGTCCGTTCCTCTCTTTTTTAAGGCGGCCCTGATTCGGGCTTCTCTTCCGACGGAGAGACCGCCCTTTAAAAGCTCCGAGACGAGGCGTGCCGTTTTTTTGTCGCTCATGCCGATTTCTCCCTATCGCCGAAGCTTTGGCGCAGCGTTTCCATGGCCCGGAAAACGCGGGCCTTGATCGTGCCCACACGGCAGTTCATGATCCGGGCGATTTCCTCGTAGCCGAGGCCGTTGAAGCGGCTGAGGATCAGCGTTTCGCGCTGGGCCTCGGTCAGGACGTTGAGGGCCTCCCGCATCCGCCGGGCCTTTTCCGAACGTTCGTAATCGCCGGCCGTATCGGCTTCGCTCTTCACCTCCAACCCGTCCACGTCGGCCGCGTTCCGGAGGTGTTTTTCCTTGTGGTAGTGGTCGATCCGGGCGTTGCGGGCGATCTGGAAGAGCCAGACGGCGAAGGTTCCTTCATTCTCCCGGAATCGGTCCCGATAGCTGAGGACCTTGCAGAAGACGACATGGACCAGGTCCTCGCTGGCCTGGGAATCGGAGGTCATCTTGTAAAAGAACGCGAACAGCGGCCGGTTGTATTTTTCGTAGAGAACGGCCAGCTTTTCCAGGTCGCCGTTCTTGACCTCGGCCATCAGTTCGTTGTCGGTGGACACATCCATTCTCGCGCGTGCCGGGCGGGGCAAACCCCGCCCCTCCATAATAACACCGGGCCGGTGGAAAAGGTTATGCCCCGGGGGAACGGGGGTGTTTGACATCGTTCCGGCGGGAATCTTATAGTACCC
>JAFGEN010000277.1 GCA_016931595.1 Candidatus Aminicenantota bacterium
TCAGTAAATATAAACTTTCGCCCCCATGGGCGTCGCCAGGAAAATCGTTTTCAAATCCTTGTCTCCCACCCGAACGCAGCCGTGAGTGACGTTCCGTCCGAGGAGCCGCGTATACAGCGTCCCATGGATGAAGTATCCATCGCCGATGCCCAGGGCGTAGTCGCCCAGGGTGTCGTTGTCGATGCGTTCATTGTAGTTCTTGGGCGGCGCCTCCCCTTCCTCGTAAAAGGCCCAATCCGGCTTGATCCAGGTCGGGTTGACGAGCTTGGAGTTCACCGTGAATTCTCCGCGCGGGGTGTCGAAAATCCATTTCCGTTCGCCGCTCGGGTCCTGAAGGATGTCTCCCGAGCCGCAAGAAACGACTGCCTCCTGGAGAATCTTTCCGTCCCGGACGACGCGGAGCCGGTTTTCTGCGGTGTCGATAAGAAGGTATGTCCCCCGCGGCGCCAGGTTTTTCATCCGGGAGACCAACTCCCTGGATCTGGCTTCCGGCGTCTTGGCTTTGACTCCCGGTCCTGCGCCCGCCGCTCCGGCAACCTGCTCGTTGACGGCCCTTCGGCCCCAGCATCCCGCGATGATCCGTCCCGCGATCATGACGACGACAACCGCTATGACAACCGAGCCGGCCGCAACCAGAATGGGTTTCTTCATATCAGGTCCGGTCCTTGAATTTCCTGATTTCGGCCAGAATCGTGTTCTCGACGCCGACCGCCCCGACGATTGCAACCGTCGTTCCGACCCGGGCCCATTCAAAGACCTTGTCCATATCCTTGTCGTCCAAGCCGACGCATCCCCGGGTCAAGCTGTCCTTTCCCCCGCCGTGGATCTCGATGTCCCCGCCGACTCCGGCCCGACCCGGAACGAGCCCTGTTTTCCGGGCCGCGGCGAAGTCGTGAAGGTCGGCGTCGTTTGGATAATCGATCAGGAGGGCCTTGTAATATTTCGAGGCGGGGATCTTCTTGACGATGTGATACCGGCCTTCCGGCGTTGCGTCGTCGCCCGAATACAGCTTATCGGCAAGTCCATATTTTCCCAGCCCGATATCGAAGCTGCCCCTGACTTCGCCGTTTTTGTACACCGTCAGCTTGCGCTCGACCTTGTTGACCAGGAAAACGACCGAAGATTTTTTCCGCGATTCCCCGACCGCCTCGTCCGCGACGCGCCTCCACTTCTCCAGTTGGCCCGGGTCGAGGTACCGGTCCAGAATCCGGACCGCGGCCTCCTCGGCCCGGTCGAGAAAAACGCCTCCATCACCGGCGGCCTTCGCAGCCGGGTCGTACTGCTCCTTGGCCACAAGTCTTCGGGCTTCGGCCAGTTTGATTTCCGCCTGGGTGACATTTTTCCTGACATCTTCGTTTTCGTTGAAATACTGGGAGATCGCGATCAGGCTTCCAATCCGGGCGGCCAGGGCCTCGGCCGAAAGGGTGAACGTTCGCTCCCGTCCGGCTTTCTCTTCGTTGATGCGCTCGAGGAGAGATTCCCCTTCGGTTACAAGGCTGCCGAGCACGGCCCGAACCTCCTTGTAATCCCGGAACCAACCGAACTTGGCCTCTTCTTCCCCGATCATCGCCTCGGCGGTCTTCAGCCCGGCCTTGAACTTCTCGTATTCTTCCGGGGCGAAAAGAGAACCGCCGGCCCTCCAGAGGTCTTGCTCCAGGGCATGGGCCCTGGCCGCCTCCGGAGGAACCGGCGGGGTGTTACAGGCGTTACCGAAGAGAAGCACCAGAAGGCAGGCGGCGCAGGAAAACGTATTTGGTTTCACGCGGCCCCGCCGTCCGGAACAACCCGTCTTCGCTTACCTTTTCACCTTGGCGATGGCGGCGTTGACCTGCTCGGTGATGGCGGCGACCCGGTCCTTCACGGTCTTGGCCTTGTCCGCCGCGCCAAGGTAGTCCTGGGTGTCGAGGGCGGTCTGGATTTCCGTGAAGAGGGTTTCCGCGCCGGTCAGGTCGGCCTGGAGAGCCTGGAGGTCCTTCGCCGTGCCCTTGCCCTTGGGGGCCTTCTTCAGGAGCTCGGCGGCCTCGGTCAGAGCGGCTTGGGCTTCGCCCTGCAGCTGGACGGCGGCGTTTTTGACGGCTTCGATCTTGGCCGGAAGAGCGGCTTCGAGTTCCGCGACCTTCGCCTGGACGGCGGCCAGCATGTCCTTCGCCGGACCGAACTTCTTGAAGAACTTCTTGCCCTGGACGTCGATTTCGCCGAGGGCCTTGCCGAGGTCGTCGTTGATCGCTTTCAGTTCCTCGGCGGCGTACTTGTCGGCGCCGGCCGAAGTGACTTTGTCCACGGCGGCCTGCACGTCATTGATCAGCTGGGTGGGCTGCTTGCAGCCGGTCAGTACAACGGCGATCGCCAAAACGAGAACGACGGTTTTTGTGAGATGTTTCATTTCGTCCTCCTTTCTCACACGATCGCGTCACTCTTCATCGGATACGCACTCCGAAACAGGGTTTCATAAAGGGTATCCTAATATAGACGTCGATCTGGCGGTGTTTTACCAAAAACAATACCGCTTGTCAAATCTGAGCGTCCCCTTGTCAAGAATAAAAATGGGGGGGAAGGCCGACAGGCCTTCCCCCCCCGGGAATTGCGTTTTGTCCGATTAGACGGGACTTATTTATCCGGGTCGATGATGAAGTTTTCCTTCATCATCAACTTGACTTCGTTTCTGGCCTTGCCGATCGTCTCCTTGGCCATGGCCAGGAGCTCGTCCGGCGTGAACTTGAACCGGGCCACGCCCTGCTCGATAGCCTTGGTCGCCACGGCCGCGGCCTCGCGCGGAAAGACTTCCCATTCATCCATGTTCGGGATGATGTAGTCCTCGCTGAGACCCTTGTCCTCGGCGACTTTCGCCAGCTCGCGGGCGGCGGCGATGCACATCTCGTCGGTGATCGTCTTGGCCCGGACATCGAGCGCCCCGCGGAAAATCCCGGGGAACCCGAGGGAATTGTTGACCTGGTTGGGGAAATCCGACCGGCCGGTGGCCACGACCCGGGCGCCGGCTTCCTTGGCTTCCCAGGGCCAGATCTCGGGGATGGGATTGGCTTCGGCGAAGACGATTGCGTCCTTGGCCATCGTTTTAATCCATTCGGGCTTGATGGTCCCGGGGCCCGGGGTGGAAACGCAGATAAGAACGTCGGCCCCGGCAATGGCGTCGGGGATATTGCCGCTCTTGCACTTGGGATTGGTCCGCATGCACATCGACCATTTCTCTTTGTACTTTTCCTGGAGAACATCGCGATCGGCCCGGTCGCGGTGAAGGATGCCCTTGGTGTCGACCGAAAGCATATTGTCCCCATTGGCCCCGGCCAGCATGATCTGGTGGGCAATGTTGATGCCGGAAGCTCCGGCCCCGACGACGGTGACTTTCGCCTCAGCGATGTTCTTCTTGACGATCTTGAGGGCGTTGATCACGCCGGCCACGGTGACGCAGGCCGTGCCCTGCTGGTCGTCGTGCCAGACCGGGATTTCGCACTTGGACCTGAGCTCGTCCAGGATCCGGAAGCACTTCGGCTGGGAAAGGTCCTCTAGGTTGTAACCGCCGAAGGAAGGCTGAAGGGCCCGGCCGATCTCGATGATCTTGTCGGGGTCCTTTTCATCCAGGCAGATGGGGAAAGCGTCGACGCCGCCGAGGTATTTATACAGGATGCCCTTGCCTTCCATGACCGGAAGGGCGCCCAGGGGGCCGATGTCTCCCAGGCCCAGGACGCGGGTTCCGTCGCTGATGACGGCCACGCTGTTCCACTTATTGGTGTACTCGTAGGCTTTCTGGGGTTCGGCGGCGATCTCCTTGCAGACCGCGGCGACTCCCGGCGTGTACCAGATGGCGAAATCATTGAAGTCCCGGACTCGGCACTTCAGGGCGACGCCCAATTTGCCTTTGTAGTACTTGTGTAGGCGGGGGGCGTCTTTGGCGGGTTGGGCGGCTCTTTGGAGCAGCTCCTCGACGGTAACCTTTTCCATATCTGACCTCCTTGGGGATAAGAAAGAAACTGGATTATACCCCAGAAATCGGCCTGAAACAATCAAATGATCCTGCGGGACAGGGCTTACGACCTGTCACGGCTTTTAGCGAGTTCCCAGACCAAGTCGGCACGTTTTCGGGAGGCCAGGTCGATTTTGCCGGTATCCATTCTGATCGCGTCCTCGGGACAGGCCTCCACGCAGAAACCGCAGAAACAACACCGGGTCAGGTCGATTTCAAACCGCGACGGGAATTTCTGAACCTCCGGGTCGGGGTCCTCGGCCGCCTCGACGACGATGCACTCGGAGGGGCAGACCGTGACGCAGAGGAGACAGGCCACGCACCGGGATTTGCCGTCAGGCCGGGTCATCAGGCGGTGGGCCGCCCGGTAGCGGGAAGGCAGTTCCCGGGTGACTTCAGGATACTGGATCGTGACCGCGCCCGGCCGGAATTTCTTGACGCCGATCAAGCGGAGAAAATGAAACCAGAGGTTTGAGAAAAAATGGCGGGAGGTGATCCACAGGCCCTTGACCAGGGCCCAAAGAAGCGTCCAGGAGTTTTTCATCTCAGAGGCTCGCAACGAGGCCCGTGGCCAGGATGTTCAGGAGGCCGAGGGGAATCAGGAGCTTCCAGCCCAGGTCCATCAATTGGTCGTACCGGATTCGGGGCATGGTCCAGCGGATGAGGATCTGAAGCCAACAGAAGAAGGCGACCTTGGCCTGAAACGCCAGGACTCGAAGCAGGACGACGACCCAAGAGGCCATCGGCCAATGCCCGCCCCAGGGCCAGCGGATGCCGTCCGCGGCCAGCCAGGGCGCCTGCCAGCCTCCGAAAAAGAGGGTCGTCGAGACCGCGGCGATGACGATGATCTCCATGAAATCGGTCAGCATGAAAAGGCCCCATTTGAGGCCTCCGTATTCGGTCGGAAAACCGATGATCTCCGACTCCCCTTCCGGAAGGTCGAAGGGCACCCGTTTGGTCTCGGCGATCCCGGCGATGAAAAATACAAGAAAGCCGAGAGGCTGAAGAAAGACCCCCCAGCCGGGCAGAAAGCCGAACAGCAGACCGCCCTGGGCTTCGACGATCTCCGAAAGCCTGAGAGACGGGTACACCATGACCAGCCCGATCAGAGACAATCCGAGGGCGATCTCGTAGGAGATGAGCTGGGCCGCTCCGCGCATTCCCCCGATCAGGCCCCATCGGCTTCGGGACGACCACCCGGCCAGTAGAATCCCGTAAACACCCAGCGACAGCATCGCCAGGAGGAAGAGCAGACCGGCCGACCCGTCGTGGACCTGGAGCGCAACCTCCGCGCCGCCGATTTGAACCGGAGGGCCGAACGGGATCACGGCGATCGTCACGGCGACGAATAAAAAGGAAACGAACGGGGCCAGGGTGTGAAGGACCTTGTCGGCGAAGGCCGGAACGAAATCCTCCTTGAACATCATCTTGATCGCGTCGGCGAACGGTTGAAACAGGCCGAACATCCTCAGCCCGAAGATTTTGGCTCGGTTGGCCCCGATCCGGTCCTGCATCACGGCCGATTGCTTCCGCTCGACCCAAGTGAGAAGGAGCGCAAGGACGAGAAACCACCCCAGGGCGACGATGATCTTGATCAAAAGCACGACGAAAGGGCTCATGCGTTCTCCGCCGGCCTCA
>JAFGEN010000278.1 GCA_016931595.1 Candidatus Aminicenantota bacterium
GACCTCCCACGGCGGCGTGGTCCTCCCCGACGGGTCGCTGGCCCAGGTGGCCATCGATTTCGAAGCTCTCAAAGCCCTCGGGGCCAGGGCCCGAAAGCCGTATGGGATGGGCGGGGCGGTCCAACACGGAGCGAGCACCCTCCCCGACACCGCCTTCCACCGGTTCGTCGAGGCCGGGACCTGCGAAGTCCACCTGGCCACCGCCTTCCAATCGCTGGTCATCGACCACCCGGCCGTCCCCGAGTCGCTCCGCCTGGAAATGTACGAGTGGCTGAACGTCAACGCGGCCGATGAGCGGAAACCGAAGGATTCCGACGCCCAGTTTTATTACAAGGCCCGGAAAAAAGCGGTCGGCCCTTTCAAGAAGAAGTTCTGGTCTCTTCCCAAGGAAGCCCGGGACGAAATCGGAACCGACCTGGAGCGGAAATTCCGCTACCTTTTCGAGCAATTGGGCATGACCGGAACCCGGAGGATCGTCGACCGGTTCGTCAAGGCCCCGGAGATCCATAAGCTCCGCCCGGCCGGCGGGCTGGCCAAAGTCAAGGGAGAGGACGTCGACGGCCTGGCCGATTAATCTCCATTATTCATAGCAGATTGAGATATTTCCCGGGGGAATTGTAAATATTTCCGGGATGAATTAAGTTATAGAGGCCGAAGCCGCGAACCGTTTGTGATTCAGCGCATCGTCTGGAGGTTCCGCATGCGGAAAAAGCTCGTTTCGCTGGGACTCGGAGTCATCCTCGCTTGGGCCGCCCCCCTGATTTCCCAAGACCGGCTGAGATGTCAGAACTTTTCCCTGGAGGAGGGCCTGTCGCAAAGCACCGGTTACTGCATCGCCCAGGACCGCAAGGGGTTTCTCTGGGTCGGCGCCGAGACCGGACTCAACCGGTTCGACGGGTACAGCTTTAAAATCTACCTCGAAGACCGGTCCGACCCGCGGTCTCTCGTCAACAATTACGTCTGGTGCCTGCTGGCGGACAAATCCGGGGCCCTCTGGGTCGGGACGGACAACGGCCTGAGCCGTTATAAATCCGAAACGGATGATTTCGACAATTTTATCCACAACCCGGACACCGAAAACAGCCTGAGCAACAACCGGATCTTCGTTCTCGCCGAGGACCGGGACGGGAATATCTGGATCGGGACCGACGACGGGCTCAACCGGTTGGAACCCAAGACGGGGACGATCACCCGGTTCACCTCTGGAAACGGAGAATCCTCCGGCCTCAGCCTCGGCGCCGTCAAGGCCATTCTCCAGGACCGGAACGGCACTCTTTGGGTCGGGACCGACGGCGGCGGCTTGAACCGGTGGAACGCTCAAAAGGGCGTCTTCGAGGTTCTCCGGCACAATCCCTCCAACCCCCGAAGCCTGGGCAGCGATGCGGTTCTTTCCCTGGCCGAGGACACCGACGGAAACCTCTGGGTCGGAACCCGCGACGGACTGGACCGGACCGGGCCCGAACGGGACGGGTTTGTCCATTACCGCAACGATTTCCTCGACCCGTCAAGCCTAAGCGGAAATACGATCAACACCGTCTTCCAGGATTCCTCGGGCACGATCTGGGTCGGGACCAACGAGGCCGGCGTGAACCGCTACTTGACCAACGAGGATGCCTTCTGGGCCTACCGCCACGAGGAAAGCAATCCGACCAGCCTCTCCGGCGACCGGATCCTGGCGATTACGGAAGACAATTCGGGCAACCTCTGGTTCGGCACCTACGGGGCCGGGCTGAGCAAATACAACAAGAACATCGGCAAGTTCCGCCTGTACGAAAAAGGGCGTTTCAGCACCGCCAACCTCAACATCAACGGCTTCCGGAAGATTCTCAAGGAGGGCAGCGATATCCTCTGGGTGGCCACGGACGGCTCCGGCGTGAGCCGGTTCGACCGGGCGACCGGACAAATCCGCCATTACATCCACGACCCCTACAACCCGGACAGCATCAGCAGCAACCGGGTTTACATGATCCACCTGGACAGGGACGGCTTCCTCTGGGCCACGACCATCAACGGTTTGAATCGCCTGGACCCCAAGACGGGAAAATTCACGCGGTACGGGCCGAGAGCCGGGGACCCGGAAAGCCTGAGCGCCGAATTTGTCCGCAGCCTCGTCGCGGACCGGGACGGAAACTTCTGGATCGGCACCGACGGCGGCGGGGTCAACTTCTTCGACCGTAAAACCGGCAAGGTCAGGCGCTATCCCGCCGAGGAGGGGAAACCGGACAGCTTGAGCTATCCACGGGTTTACGCCCTCTATTACGACCGGGCCGGGATTGTCTGGGTCGGGACGTACGGCGGGGGCCTCAACCGCCTCGACCCGGAAACGGGGGAAATCAAGGTCTACCGGACGGCAACGGCCGGGCCGGATGGGATGAAGGACGACTATATCCTTTCCATCCTGGAGGACAGCCGGGGTTGGTTCTGGCTGGGGACGGCAACCGGACTGGCCAAGTTCGACCGGGACAAGGAAACAGTCGAGATCTTCAAGGTGAAGGACGGCCTGCCCGACGAAGTCATCTACGCTATGGAGGAAGACGAACAGGGCAATCTCTGGCTCGCCTCCAACCGTGGCCTCTCCCGTTTCGACCCGGTCGGCCGGAAATTCAAGAATTTCGACGTCTACGACGGCCTCCAAAGCTTCGAATTCAACACCTACAGCTCCCACCGGTCCGAAGACGGGGAATTGTTTTTCGGCGGGATCAAGGGTTTTAATTCGTTCTATCCCAAGCTGATCACAGATAATCCCCACCTTCCCCAAGTGGCCCTGACCAGTTTCCGGCTCTTCGGCCGCGAAGTGCCGATCAAGGGCGCGATTGACGACCGCGTGATCCTCGAGCGGTCGATCACCGAAACCGAAGCCATCCGCCTGAAACACCGGCAGAACCAGATCGAATTCGAGTTTTCCGCCCTGGACTTCCAGGCCCCGAGCAAAAACCTCTACTCCTACCGGATGGAAGGCCTGGAATCGGATTGGAGCCTGCCCTCGAATCGGAGGTTCATCTCCTACGCCGGCATCCCGCCGGGCGAATACACGTTCCGGGTCAAGGCGGCCAACAACGACGGTGTTTGGAACGAGGACGGTGTTTCTCTAAAAGTATCGGTGATTCCGCCGTTCTGGAGAACACGCTGGTTCCAGGCTCTGGCCGTTCTTCTCCTCCTGGGAGCGGGCGTGGGCGGCTTCCAGTACCGGACGGCCAAGATCCGCCGGAGAAACATCCATCTCGAGAACAAGATCCGGGAACGGACCATCGACCTCGAGCAGGAGGTGGCCGAGAGGAAGCGTCTGGCCGACGAAGCCAAGCGCAAAGGGGCCCAGTTCGCCCTGCTGTATGACGTCGGCCGCCGGCTCTCCGGACAGCTGGAACTCAAGGAGCTTCTGGACGGGACCGTTCAAGTGATCCAGGATTCCTTCGACTACTACGGCGTCATGCTCATGCTCCACGAGAACGGAAACGACGTCCTCACACTGAAGGCCATCGCCGGCGGGTACGTCGGCGCCTTCCCCATGGACATGAAGATCAATTTCGGCCAGGGGATGATCGGCACCGCCGCCGCGATGCGGAAATCCCAGATGAGCGGCGACGTCGAGAAAAATCCGAATTATTTCCGCAAGGCCGAGGAAATGACCAAGTCGGAGCTGGCGGTCCCTCTTATCAAGGGAGACAAAGTCATCGGCGTGCTCGATCTCCAGAGTGCTCACACCGACGCCTTCGACGAATCGGACATCACCGCCCTGGAAACGCTGGGCAGCCAGATCGCCTCGGCCATCGAAAGCGCCCGGCTGTATAACCGGGCCCAGAAAGAAATCGCCGAACGGAAGAAAGCCGAGGAAGAACTCGACCGGCGGAAGAAGTACCTGGAATCCGTCCTCTTCAGCACGCCCAACGCCATTGTCGCAACCAACGCTCAAGGACTGATCATCGAGTGGAATATCGGGGCCGAGACCATCTTCGGTTACACGAGAGAAGAGGCCGTCGGACAGGACCTCGACGACCTCGTCGCGACTCCGGAAATCCGGGAGGAAACCCGGGGCCTGACCCGGACGACGATCGGGGGTCGGAATATCAGCCCGATCGAAGCCGTCCGTCACCGCAAGGACGGCACGCCGGTCCACGTCATCGTCGCCGGCTCGGCGATCCGGGTCGGGGAATCGGTGGAGGGCATGGTCGTCGTCTATACCGACATTTCCGAGCGTAAAAAATCCGAGCTGGCCGTCCAGCGGGAAGCGGCCAAGCTGTCGGCCATGATCTCCGGAATGGAGGAAGGGGTCCTCCTGACCGATAAGGACGACCTGATCCTGGAAGTGAACGAATACTTCCTCAAGCTCCTCAAGCAGGACCGGGGGGCCCTGCTGGGCAAAAGCCTCTGGGACTGCGACCCGCAGCTCGCCACCCAGGGCGTGAAGGCGGCCATCGACGATTTCAAGACCAAGCCGTTCGCCCTGCCCCTCGTCCAGGAGATGCCATTCAAGGGCTTGGAGGTCATCTTCCGCCTCCAGCCCATCTACCTCAACGACAACTTCGAAGGCGTGATCATCAACCTGGTCGACGTCTCCGAGCTGATCCAGGCCCGCAAGCAGGCTTTGGAAGCCAGCCGGGCCAAGAGCGAGTTCCTGGCCAACATGAGCCATGAGATCCGAACCCCGATGAACGGGATCTTCGGGATGACCGAGCTGGCCCTCGAGACCGACCTGAGCGCCGAGCAGCGGGAGTTCATGGAAGCGGTCAAGACCTCGGCCGAATCCCTGATGAACATCATCAATGACATCCTCGACTTTTCCAAGATCGAGGCCAAGAAAATCGAATTCGAGAACATCAACTTCAACCTCCGGGATACCATCCACAGCATGGTCTCGAGCGTCGCCTTGCTGGCCGAAAAGAAGGGCCTGGAGCTGGCCTACCACATCCCCGGCGACATCCCGGACCGGGTCATAGGAGATCCGGGGCGCATCCGCCAGATCCTGACCAACCTCCTGAGCAACTCGATCAAGTTCACCCGCGAGGGCGAGGTCGTCGTCACCGTCCAGCCCCAGTCGATTTCCACCGACAAGATGTGGCTCCATTTCGTGGTCAAGGACAGCGGCATCGGGATCCCGCAGGACAAGCTCAGGCTCATCTTCGACCCGTTCGCCCAGGTCGACAGCTCGACCACCCGAATCTACGGCGGGACGGGCCTCGGCCTGTCGATCGTCTCCCAGCTGGTCCAGCTCATGGGCGGAAAGATCTGGGCCGAGAGCGAGGTCGGCACGGGGAGCCAGTTCCACTTCACCATCCCCCTGGTCCTGCAGCAGGGCGTGGAGGAGGAAGTCATCCCCATCCAGTTCGACGACATCAAGGGGACGTCGGTCCTGGCCGTCGACGACAACGAGACCAACCGGCGCATCCTCCACGAGATGCTGACCAACTGGCATATGAGGCCGACCGTCGTCGAGGACGCGGCCACGGCCCTCAAAGTTCTCCGGGAGGCCCGGGAGAAGGGCCAGACGTTCCAACTGATCCTCATCGACGCCAACATGCCCGAGATGGACGGCTACACCCTGGCCGAGGAAATCAAGAAACATCCGGAGCTGGGCAATTCCTTCATCATGATGCTGAGCTCGGCCGGGTTCCGGGGCGAAGCGGCCCGCTGCCGGAAGCTGGGGCTGTCGGCATACCTGACCAAGCCCATCAAGCAGTCCTACCTCCTGGACGCGATCATGCTCGCTCTCGGGACGGGCGTCCATAAGCCGGGCTCCGGCGGCCAGGCCCCCTTCATCACCCGCCACTCCCTGAGCAAGGCCCGCCAGCAATTCAACATTCTCCTGGCCGAGGACAATGTCATCAACCAGAAGCTGGCCATCCGGATCCTGGAGCGGCGGGAGCACAAGGTCAAGGTCGCCAACAACGGGGCCGAAGCCATGGAGTGGCTGGAGAAGGAAAAATTCGACCTGATCCTGATGGACGTCCAGATGCCGAAGATGGACGGGTACCAGGCGACGGCGGCCATTCGGGAAAAGGAGATCGGGACCGACGAGCACCTGCCGATCGTGGCCATGACCGCCCACGCCATGAAAGGCGACCGGGAGAAATGCCTGGAAGCCGGAATGGACGACTACATCTCCAAGCCGCTCAAGCCGTACGACCTGCTCAAGAAGATCGAGTTCGTCGTCAACCGGTTTAAAAAAGAGCTGAAGATCATCGAAAAACCGCTCGGGTTCGCAGCCGAGGGAGAGGAAGAGGAATACGAGGAGCCGGTCGGGGAATTCCCGGGCGAAGAACCGAAATAATTTATCGCTTCAGAGCCTTATAGCGGAGCCGGTGGGGCTGGTCGGCGGCCGCGCCCTTGCGCCGCCGGAGGTCCTCTCGGTATTCCGTGTAGTTACCGAAGACCCACTGGACCGAACCGTCTTCCTCGAATGCCAGGATATGGGTGGCGACCCGGTCCAGAAACCACCGGTCGTGGCTGACGACCACGGCGCTTCCGGCGAAGCTCTCCAGGGCGTCTTCCAGGGCGCGGAGGGTGTTGACATCCAGGTCGTTGGTCGGCTCGTCCAGGAGCAGGACGTTCCCCCCTTCAGACATGGCCCGGGCCAGATGGACCCGATTTCTCTCGCCGCCGGACAGGATGCCGGTCTTTTTCTGCTGGTCCGTGCCCGCGAATCCGAATGAAGCGCAGTAGGCCCGGGCGTTCATCGACCGGCCGCTGATCATCATCGTTTCCGCGCCGCCGGAAATCGCTTCAAAAACCGTCTGGGCCGGATCCAGCTCCCGGGACTGGTCGGCATAGACGAGCTTGACCGTCTCACCGATCCTGACGCTCCCGTCATCGGGCTGTTCCTGGCCGGTGATCAGCTTGAGCAGAGTGGTCTTCCCGGCTCCGTTGGGGCCGATCATTCCAACGATCGATCCGGGAGGGACGCTGAGATTCAGGCCGTTGATCAGCGACCGGTCGCCGTAGGCCTTCGAGACACCCTCGAGCTCGATGACCACATCCCCCAGACGCTGGCTCTGGGGAATCGGGATTTCCTGTTCATCGCGGTAATGCTCGAATTCGTTGCTGAGGAGCTTTTCATAGGCCGTGACGCGGGCTTTCCCCTTGGCCTGGCGGGCCTTGGGCGACATCCGGATCCATTCGAGCTCCCGGGCCAGGGTTCGCTGCCGCCTGGACTCGGTCTTTTCTTCGACTTCCAACCGGGCTTTCTTCTGCTCCAGCCAGGAGGAGTAATTGCCCTTCCAGGGGATGCCGTAGCCGCGGTCGAGCTCCAGGATCCAGCCGGCCACGTTGTCCAGAAAATAGCGGTCATGGGTGACGGCGATCACCGTCCCCTTGTATTGCTGAAGATGGCGCTCGAGCCAGGCGACCGATTCAGCGTCCAGGTGATTGGTCGGCTCGTCGAGCAGCAGGATGTCGGGCTCCATGAGGAGCAGCCTGGTAAGAGCGACCCGGCGCCGCTCCCCTCCCGAAAGGATGGAAACCGGCGTCTCCGGCGGGGGGCAGCGCAACGCCTCCATCGCGACTTCGAGATGACTGTCGAGGTTCCAGCCGTCATGTTTCTCGATCTCTTCCATCAGCTTCGCCTGCTCGGCGACCAGGGCATCCATGTCGACATCCGGATCGGCGAATTTCTCGTTGACGGCGTCGCACCGAGCCAGAAGGTCGACGACGGGCTGGACGGCCTCGCGGACGATCTCGATAACCGTCTTACCCGGGTCAAGCTTGGGATCCTGTTCGAGCAGGCCGACGGAATATCCCTTGCTTTTAGCGATCTCTCCGATGTAGTCGGGATCCTGCCCGGCCATGATGTTCAGGAGGGTCGACTTGCCCGAACCGTTGAGGCCGAGCACGCCGATTTTTGCCCCGTAATAAAAGCCGAGGGAGATGTCCTTTAGGACCTGGCGGTTGGGCGGATGGATCCGCCCCACGCTCATCATGGAGTAGATGACTTGGGTATCGCTTGGCATGCCGGAGATTTTACCCGAACCGGGCCTAAAAGGCGATGGGCGGGCCCGGCCTTCGAGGCCGGACCGTCGGGACGGGCGGCATATTCTATTGACGGTGAGCTCCAGAGAGATCTTCGCGCCCGGCGCGGAGGCCCTGATTTCGTCCCGCTTCGTCTTCCAGATTCCCTTGAACATTAGCCGGGCCGGGTCTCCGGCCGCCCGCTGATGGGACGCGAACCGGTCGGCGAATTCCTCCCTGGTCAGGCCCCTTTCGGAGAAAAACCCGTCGGGAAGCGGCAGGGAATGGATGAAGTCCCTGATCTCCGATTCCGTCGCCGGGTGGAAGAGCGGGAGGACGTCGCCTCCCTCCTTCCGGTCCATGGCCAGGACCAGGGCCGGAGTCCGATTGGAAAAATCCAGCTCGGCCGTCGAGAATGTCTTGATTTCGGGATTCTTTGCCGTTTAAAAATAGAACGCGTTTCTGCGAACGTCGATCAGGACGGACCAGTCGGGCGTTTCGTTGACCTTGATCCGGTCGAGCATTTCCAACCCGTACTCGGCTGCCGGGCGGACTGGATCGTAGTCCCGGATCATGGCCGCCGTCTTGACGAATCGGGGAACGCGCTTGTCGGTGAGAACCGGCTCGTACAGGCCGCCGAAGCCGCGGAAATATCCAGCCAATTCCATTTCGCGGGCGTAGGGTTCGTTGAAAAGGGCCAGGACCGGCATCCCCTCCCCCCGGTGGACGACAAGCTCTCCCTTGATGAACTCGACGGCCGCGCAGCGGCCTTCGTCGTCCCCGACGAAATAATGCCAGCCCCAGCCTTCGATGGCGATGCGGCCGGCCGGAGCCGAATAGAGCCGTGGGGAAGGATCAGCCGACCTCCGGAAAGCTCGATTTCGTACTCCGATTCGAGCCTTCGGAATGACATTCCCGGAAGGACGGCCAGCAGAGGTCGAGATCCCACATCCCGATTTCGCGCCCCGAGCCGTTCACAAGCTGGAACGTTCCCTTGGTCTTGGCCGA
>JAFGEN010000279.1 GCA_016931595.1 Candidatus Aminicenantota bacterium
CTCCCTGATCGATTACAAGCTGAAGGCTATGGCCATCGAGATGGAAACCGACCTGGCCCCGGTCGCGCCCATCTGGGCCCAGGGCGAGCGGCTCCAGCAGGTCTTCATCAACATCATCCTCAACGCCCTGGACGCCATGCCCTCGGGCGGCCGCCTCCGCGTGAAGTTGGGTGAAACGCCGGCCGAGGCGGTCGTGGCCATCAGCGACACCGGGACGGGGATCAAGGAACAGCACCTTCCCCGCATCTTCGACCCCTTCTACACGACCAAGGGCGTCGGCAAGGGAACCGGCCTTGGGCTGTCCATCAGCTACGCCATCGTCAACGAGCACGAAGGGCGGATCGACGTCCAGAGCGAGCTCGGCAAGGGGACCACGTTCACGATTTATCTGCCCAAGGACCTGGATCGAAGAAAAAGGAAGACCGAGGACGCATGAGCAAAGGATCCCTTCACGTCATCGACGACGAGCCCGTCATCCGCGACATCCTGGAACAGCTCCTGTCGGGAGAGGGTTACGACGTCGAGCTGTCCGCATCGGGTGAAGAAGCCCTGCCCAAGTTCGAGACGGCCCCCTATGACCTCGTTCTCCTGGACCTGCTGATGCCCGGACGCAACGGCCTGGAAATCCTTCCGGAAATCAAGAGGGCCGCCCCGCAGACGGTGGTGATCATCATCACCGCCTACGCCTCGGTGGAATCGGCGATCGAAGCGATGAAGATCGGGGCCTACGACTACGTCCAGAAACCCTTCAAGCACGAGGACCTTCTCCTGACCATCGAGCGGGCCCTGGCCCACAAGACCCTCCAGGAGGAGAACGACCGGCTACGGGAAGAGCTCCGGCGAAAATTCAGCTTTTCCAACATCCTCGGCCGGAGCAAACCCATGGAGCGGGTCTTCGATCTCATCCGGGCCGCCGCCCCGACCCGGTCGACAATCCTGGTCCAGGGGGAGAGCGGGACCGGAAAGGAACTTGTGGCCAGGGCCATCCATACCAATTCTCCCCGGGCCGGCCATCCGTTCATCATCGTCAACAGCGGCGCGCTCCCCCCGGATCTTCTCGAAAGCCACCTCTTCGGCCACGTCAAGGGGGCCTTCACCGGGGCGGTCTCGGAGAAACAGGGGCTCTTCGAGGCGGCCGACAAAGGAACGATTTTCTTCGACGAAATCTCCACGATCGGGCTTGAAACCCAGGCCAAGCTCCTCCGGGTCATGCAGGAGCGGGAATTCATGCGTCTCGGCGGGACCAAGACTATCCGGGTCGACGTCCGGATCATCGCCGCAACCAACGTGGAGCTGGAGGAAATGATCCAGCGGCAGACCTTCCGCAAGGACCTCTACTACCGGCTGAACGTCATCAAGATCGTCCTGCCCCCGCTCCGCGAGCGGCCCGAAGACATCCCCCTCCTGGTCAAGCATTTCCTGGACGTCTTCTCCCGGGAAAACGAAAAGCAGGTCGAAACCGTCAGCCCCGAAGTGTTCCAGATCCTGGACCGCCATCCCTGGCCGGGAAATGTCCGGGAGCTGGAAAACCTGATGGAGCGGACCGTCGTCTTCGCCAAGAGTACGGTCATCACTCCAGCCGACCTGCCTGAGCTTTTCACCGTGACCCCGGGGGCGGAGTCCGCTCCATTGGAAACCGGAATCGAGAGCGGGGCCGACGGGCTGGACTTCAAGGAACAGACCCTGGCCTTCCAGAGGCGGCTGATTGAAACCGCCCTGGCCAAGGCCAACGGGGTTCAAAAAAACGCCGCCGCTCTCCTCGGGCTGAAGCCGACGACGCTGAACGAAATGATCAAGCGGTTGGATATACCGGCCGGCGGTTTTTAGTATCGCGTCCTTCAGCGGACGCCGCCCGGAACCAGAACCTCCGGATTCACCCTGAATCTGGACGGTTTTCCTTCCGCCGGAAAAGTGAACGTCTTCGAGACGGCGTTGATTTCCAGGGTTTGCCGGACGGAACTGCGGCCCTCTCTCCAGGAAACGACCAGGGGGAACACCATCGGCCGGCCGGATTGTTTCACCGTGATCTTGAACTCAAACCCCTCGCCCTGCCGGACGGTCTGGGTCTCACACTCGACCCGGGGCAGGAGATGGGAATCGAACCATCCTTTGAAAAATTCCTTGAGCGTCCGGCCGGACGCATCCTCCATCGCCTGGATGAACTGGGATGTCCGGGCCAGGCCGAAGGCATGCCGCTCGGCGAACAGACGCAGGCCCCGGTCGAAGGCCTCTTCCCCGATCAGGTCCGAAAGCAGGAATAAAGCGACGCAGGATTTCCCGTACAGGACCGCCTGGAACAAACGGAAATCATGGACGCTCAGCCGGGCGCCCAGGGTGATCGGGCCGATATCGGAAGCCTTCTCCGTCCACTCGACGAACTTCTTCATGATCGCGAAATACGCCTTGGGCCCGTATTTCTGCTTCAGATACCGGACCGCGGAATATTGGGCCAAACCTTCGCTCAACCACAGGTCGTGATAGGTCGCCCCGGCGATCGTCTGCCCCCACCACTGGTGGGCAATCTCGTGAGCCATGAAGAATTCCTTGTACTGGGGCAGGTCGACGGGGCTTTTCGGGTCGGGGATGGCCGCGGTGTTGAGATTCCGGGCCAGATCGTTGAGGACGATGAATGACGCCGGGCTGTGCCCGCCGGCGGTTCCCCAAACGCGCTGAACAATCGTCAGCTTTTCGTACGGAAAGGGTCCAAAGAGCGTTTCGTACACATCGAGAATCGACCGGGCTTCCTCGAGCATGCTCCGCCGGACGATGCGGACATCCTCGGAGACGAAAAGGCGGAGAGGCGGGTTCCCTCCCGGCCCATTTTCATCGACGGGACGCTTGAACGCTCCGACGATAAAGGCCAGGTACTTGACCGGTTTTCCAGTCTCGAACGTCGACAGCCGGTTTCCGATCTTTTCCAGGGTCAGAACCCGGTTGACCTCTTCGATCGTCTCTTCCCGGACGAGTTCGCCGCAGGCGACCGTGGAGTAAAGGGGCGGGACACTGAGACGGAGTCGGGATTGGAAGTAATCAGTCTCTCCGGTCGAGGGATACCAGGAAGCCGACTGGCTGTAGAGGTAGCTGTCGAATTCGGGGAGAGCGTCGTTGGACGTCCCCATATAGGGGATGACCTGGAGGATGTCCGCCGTCTGGACCGGAGGCTGAAGAACGCCGCGGTAAAAGACTTCGACCGTGGCGGCCTGTCCCTTATCCAGGGGCTCGGGAAGGGCGATGGTCAGCGTGTGCCGGTCCTTGTCCTGAAGAAACGACATGGGCCGCCCCGCGCCGTCACGGATGCGGAGGATCTCGAAGGCCGCGTTCAAGTCGAACTTCAGGCTTTCGACGCCGGGAAGACGGGCCTCGACTTCCAGGCGGGCCTTGGCCGAAAGGAAGAATCGGTCCGGCTGGATGTCCAAATCCACGTCGCAGCGGTGCAGGTCGTACCGCCCTCCGAACGAAACGACCATCCGCTTGCCTTCGGACTCCGGCCGCTCCGGGGAATAGAGGCAAAGGAGCCGGTCCGGAGCCCGGCTCCAGAAGCGGACTTCCTCAAGCGAAAACGGATTGTAGGAATAGCCGAAACCGGTCCGGACATCGGTCTGGAACTCGAACGTTGACTGTTCGCTCTGCGGCAGAGTGGCCAGCAGCCTTCCATCGATCGGGTCGAAGATGGAGAAGGATTCGACGAAGAACCTGTTGAACAGGGCCCGGGCGGCGGCTTCGTCGGCCGGGGTTGGGCCGGAGGAAGCGGCCGGTTCGGCGGCCGGGGTGATCTTGACGTTGGTTTTGAAAAATTGCGGGGAAAAGCGCAGATAAGCCGAATTGATTTCCGTATCGACCCCCCCGGTCTTGTAACGGAGGGCAAGCTGATGGCGCTCGGTCTCCGACGAGGGGGTGAACCGCAACCTCCCCCGGCCGAGGACGATCAGGCCCGTTTCCAGGTTGGTGATGTTGTCATAGAAAATCAGGGCGTCGTCGAAGACGGCCTCGAGGTCCTGGTGGCGGATTTCGA
>JAFGEN010000280.1 GCA_016931595.1 Candidatus Aminicenantota bacterium
CAAAAAAACGATGTTTATTTCTTTGTTTTAAGCGTGTTATCTTGGGCCGCCCCCCGCCACGTTATCTTGGGCCGCCCCCCGCCACGCCGCCCCCCGCCACGCCCCCCGCCCCGCCACGATTGAGTTGGCCAAAGTAAATATTGTATATTAACTTATAGGAGGACGATAAATGAAAAAAGATTGGGAAAAACCTGAACTCATCGTTTTACTGAGAAGTCATCCGGAGGAAGGAGTGCTGACGACATGCAAAACGCTCACTGGAGATTCCGGCCCGGCTAAGGAGAATTACAACAAGTGCGCACACGACGTATTTCTGTGTGGGGAATGTGCTTCGGAAGCCTCATCGTGAACATATAATCGCCGCATAGAACAAACCCGCCGAATCCGTCCTCTATACCCGTAACGTCGACGGGAGTTCGTACACCGCTGAAAGATGACAGTATTCGAGTTTTTCAGTGCCAAGAATCAGAGTGGCGAGGAGGCAAACCCGGCGCGATGTTCCCTTAAATCGTATACATGAGCGCTCGAATCCCCCGCCTGCCCCTGGAAGGATCGCTCGACCTGACTTATCGCTGCAACAACAATTGCCGCCACTGTTGGCTTCGGCTGCCCCCCGGCGCACCCGAGCGCTCCGCCGAGCTCTCCTTCGACGAGATCCGCCGGATCGTCGATGAGGCCAGGGCCATGGGATGCCGGCGCTGGAACATCTCCGGCGGCGAACCGCTCCTTCGGCCCGATTTTCCCGAAATCTTCGATTACCTGACCCGAAAAGCCGTCGGCTACACCCTCAACACCAACGGCACGCTCATCACTCAGGAAATCGCCCGGCTCCTCACCAGAAAAGGCACAAAGATGGTCGCTCTCTACGGCGCGACGGCCGAGGTCTACGACGCCGTCGTGCGCCGCCCCGGCGGCTTCGAGGAAATAATGCGCGGCTTCGCTTATCTTCGGGAAGCCGGGGCCGGATTCATCGTCCAGCTGATTCCGATGAAGGCCAATTTCCACCAGTGGGACGAAATGCAAGCCCTGGCCCGCTCTCTTTCGCCCCATATCCGGGTCGGAGCTCCCTGGCTCTATCTTTCCTGCGACGGCTCCCCCGAGCGGAACCGGGAGATCGCCTCTCAGCGGCTCTCCCCGCGCGACGTTATCGATTTGGACAAGCCCAATCCCTCGTTCGGCGATCGTATGCGCGACATCGCCGCGGCCGAAGTTTGCTCCCCCGACCCCGTTTTCGCCGCCGCCAATGCTCCCGTCCTTCCCCGCGCCTCTTCCACCCCTGCCGACGACCGACTCTTTGCCGCCTGCATCGCCGGCCGCCGCGACTTCCATATCGACTCCTACGGCCGAATGACCTGGTGCGGTTTTATCAAAGACCCCGCCCTTCGGTTCGACCTTCGCCGCGGCTCGTTCCGCGAGGCTTGGGACGAGTTCATTCCCTCGTGCGCCGACAAGGTCCGGGGCGGCGAGGAGTGGCGGACCGGCTGCGGTTCCTGCGAAAAGCGCTCCGACTGCCGCTGGTGCGCGGTCTATGCCTATCTCGAGACCGGCCGCTACTCCGCCCGCATTCCTCATCTTTGCGCCGTGGCCGATGAGGCCCGGAAATTCAAGGAAGAATGGCAGGTCAAACACCGTCGCTTTTTCCAAATCGCCGGTATCACCGTCCGTATCGAAAGCGACCTCGACCTAACCGCCGTCCGGTTCAAAGACGAGCTCCTCGCCTTCGCCGCCGCCGGTCCGGGCGAGGACAATGTCACGATCCGACATTTCTTCGAGCTTCCCGGCCTCGCTGGGAAGGACCTCGGCCGGGAGCTTTACCGCAAAGCTCCTTGGGCGATTTCCCGGAAAAACGGCACATGGTTTTACCTCGGCATCTCGCCGCGCACCGAGGATGCTTCCCTTCACCGCGTCGCCGTCTTCAGCGCCGACCATCGCCACGCCACCATCTATAGCCCGCCGCGCGACGAAAAGCGCATTATAAAAGACGGCTGGCATTCGCTCTCGCTCTTCCCCACCGACCAGATCTGGCTTGGACCGTTGCTGGCCGACCGCCGGGCCGCGCTCGTCCATTCGGCCGCCGCCTCCCTCAACGGCCAAGGCCTGGTCTTCGTCGGCCACTCCGAAGCCGGAAAATCGACGACGATGGAAATCCTTAAGGCCGCCCGACAGGAACGCGGCCTGAATGCGGAAATCCTCTGCGACGACCGCAACGTCGTCCGCAAGTGGGACGGCCGAAACCGGGAAGGCTTCGACGGATGGCGCGTCCACGGGACCTGGAGTCACGGCACCACGGCCGACGTGTCCCCATCCTCGGCCCCGCTTCGGGCGATCCTCTTTCTCGAGCAGGCCAAAACCAACGAGATCGTCCCCCTGACCGACCGCAAGGACATTTGGCGGCGGCTGCTGGCCACACTCATCCGGCCGATGGTCACGGCCGAATGGTGGCAAAAGGAGCTGGACGTTCTGGAAGAGCTCGTGGCCGAGGCGCCCTGTTTTGTGATGCGCTTCGATAAAAGCGGCGCGATCGTCGAAGACTTGGAACGCCTCGCCGCCTTATAAAAAGGGAACGCTTGCGGCGCCTAATTGCTGTCCAAAAGGCCGACCGGCCGCCCCAAAACACGGCTCGAGCCAAGGCGCGTCCGTCATGACGGAATACATCCGCCGGGTCAAGCATCCGGCCCGCCGTCTCTCCCCCCGCCTCGGCTCGCTCGACATCGAGCTGACCGAGCGCTGCAATAACGACTGCATCCACTGCTGCATCAACCTGCCGGCGAACGACGCGGCGGCCCGTGCCCGGGAGATGACGGCCGAACAAATCAAGACCATTCTGACCGAGGCGGCCTCGCTCGGATGCCTGCGCGTCCGCTTCACCGGCGGCGAGCCGCTCCTCCGCCCGGATTTCGAGGAACTGTATCTTTTTGCCCGGCGCCTCGGCCTCAAGGTCCTCATCTTCACCAACGCCCGCCTCATCACTCCGGCCCTGGCCGACCTTCTGGCCCGGATTCCGCCGCTGGTCCCCGTCGAGGTCACGGTTTACGGGATGCGCCCGGAATCCTATGAGGCGGTCTCGCGCGTGCCCGGCTCGTACGCCCAATTCAAGCGGGGAGTCGACCTTCTCCTGGATCGGAAAATTCCCTTTGTCGTCAAGGCCGCCCTTCTGCCGCCCAATCGCTCCGAGATGGAGGAATTCGAGGCCTGGGCCCGGACGATCCCCTGGATGGACAAACCGCCCTCTTATTCCATGTTTTTCGACCTTCGAAACCGCCGGGACGACCCGGAAAAGAACCGCCTGATCGAATCGCTTCGCCTGACCCCCGAGGAGGGCATGGCGATCCTGACCCGGAATCCCGATAAATACCGCAAGGACATGGACGAATTCGCCTCGAAATTCATGGGTCCTCCGGGAGACATGCTGTTCCGCTGCGGGGCCGGCCACGGCATGTGCATCGACGCCTACGGCCGGGCCCAGATGTGCATGGGATTGCGGGCGCCCGAGTTGACCGTCGATTTGGCCGAAGGGGGCCTGGCCGGCGTAAATCCGGCCGCCGCTTCCCTATCCTCCGCCTTGGACGCCTTCGCCCTGTTCCGGGACATCAAGGCGGAAAATCCCGAGTATCTTCGCCGCTGCGCGGTCTGTTTCCTCAAGGGCCTCTGCGAGCAGTGCCCGGCCAAGGCCTGGACCGAACACGGAACCCTGGACACGCCGGTCGAGTATCTCTGCGAAGTCGCCCAC
>JAFGEN010000281.1 GCA_016931595.1 Candidatus Aminicenantota bacterium
CCTTGTTCCATCCCCGGGCGTTCTATCGCGAGGCCTTCGTCGAGGAGCGCATGGATGATACCGTCACAATCGACGGCTGCCGCTTCAAAAGCAAAATCCTCCGTCAAAACCTGGAAAAAGCCTTCAAAGTCTTCTTCTATCTCATCACCGTGGGACCGGAGCTGGAAAACCATGCCGCCGCCCTCGGCGATCCCCTCCGCCGCTATTGCATGGAATGCTTAGCCGATGCCGCCCTGGAAGCGGCAGCGGAAACTCTCCGCGCCCGACTTCTTCGGGAATCGGGGTTCGAGATGCTCTCCTCGATGAGCCCCGGTTCGCTCGAAAACTGGCCGATCACCGAGCAGGTCCCTCTTTTCGGCCTGCTTGGCGAGGGACCCGCGGCGACCGGGGTCCGGCTGACCGATTCGCTTATGATGCTCCCCAGAAAATCGATCAGCGGTCTCTTTTTCCCCTCGGAAGAGTCGTTTGTCTCCTGCCGGTTGTGCTCCCGGGCGAAATGCCCGGGAAGGAAAGCCGTGTTTAAAGGCTCTTCAGGCTGACCGCCGGGTTCTCCCTGGCCGCCCGGAACACCAGCCGGGCGACGCAGAGGCAGGCCAGGGTGCCGACAAACAGCGTCGACAGGATGAAAATCCCTGGGCCGAGGCTCGTCCGGTAATAAAATCCCTCGAGCCATTTCCGGGTGAAGACATAGGCCAGGGGAAGGCCGATTGCCCCCGCCGCGCCGATCAGCATGAATAGGTCGCGGATGATGAGCGCGGCGATTCTTCCGGCCGTCGCTCCGGAAACCTTCCGGATGGCGATCTCTTTTCTCTTTCTTTCGACGACGAAGGCGATGAGTCCCACCAGCCCGATGGAAGCGATGAGGACGGCCACGGCCGTGAACCCTGTGATCAGCCCGGTCAACCGGTTTTCCTCCTGGTACAGGCCGTTGTAAAGGTCGTCCATGAAGGTGTAGTCGAAGACGAAATCGGGGGAGAAACGGCGCATCGCGGCCTCCACGGCCGAAAGCGTCGCGGCCAGCTTTTGATGGGAGATTTTCAAAAAGAGCATCCGGGGAGAGTCCGGCCTATAAAAGAATGCCAGGGGGCCGATCTTCGTCTTGAACGACTGGAAGTGAAAATCCTTGACCACGCCGACGATCCGGAGCGGCCGGTCGCCGTGGCCGGGTTCCGTCAAGGTTTTCCCGATCGGATTTTTTAGGCCGGCCAGGCGGACCGCCGTTTCGTTGAGGACGACTTCATTTTCCGCGTCGGGGAAGACCTCGGGCGTGAAAAAGCGGCCGTCGACGATCTTCATCCCGAAGAGGTCGAAATAGCCCTGGTCGACGAAATAGCGGGTCACCTGCGGCAGGTCGATCTTTTCCCCGAAATCGCTCTCGACCTTGAAATCGTTGACCTCGGTGAACCGGATCGGGGGAACGTTGGAGACCGCGGCCGCCCGGATGTCCGGATTTTTCAGAAGCTCGGCTTTGACGACTTCCAGGTTGCTCCGGCTGTCCTTATCCCAGAGCCGCACGGCCACGATGTCGTCTTTTCCGTAGCCGATGTCGGAGTTTTTCATATAGCGCATCTGGCCGTGGATGACGCCTGCCCCTACCAGAAGAACGAACATCGCCAGGAACTGGACGACGACGAGAACGTTGCGGAAGACGATCCGGCGGCCGGCAGCCCGGGAGACGATCCGGCTTTGGAGAGATTCTTTGGCCTCCATCGAGGCCATGACCAGGGCCGGGTATCCGCCGGCCAGCAATCCGACGGCCAGTCCCAGGCCGGCCAGCCCGAGAAGCGTCGCGCCGCCGGTCAGGAGACCGGCCGGAAGGGCCACGCCCGTGATCCGGTTGAAGAGGGGGAGGAGAAGCCGAGCCAGGCCGAGCGACAGAAGGAGCCCGGCGGCTGAAAAGACGAGGGCTTCGCCGAGGAACTGCCGGATGAGCTGTCGCTTGTCCGCCCCGAACGTTTTCCGAACGCCCACTTCTTTGCTCCGGGTCGCGGCGCGGGCGGTGGTCAGATTGATATAATTGAAACAGCCGACCGACAGGATAAGGACGGCGATGGCCATAAGGAGGAGAATGTTGTTCTTATCCACGGGAGAGGGTTCCATCCAGGTATTGACGCCGGTGTCGACATGGAGCGTCTTCAAAGGCAGGAGAAAATAGGCCCGATCCTTGGCTTTCGGGTGGTGATATCGATCGACCAGCGTCTTCATTTTATCTTCCAGGAGTTTCGGCGAGGCGCCCGGTTTCAGTAGGACGAAGGTGCCGTAATTCAGGATGCTCCAGCTCGTCTCGAGGTCGTTGCGGAGCAGGCCCATGGTCTCGAACGAAAGCAGGTAATCGAAGCGGAAATTCGAATTGCGGGGCGGGTCTTTGACCACGCCCGTGACCCGATACTCGCGCCCGAGCTCGTGGCGGATGACCCGGCCCATGGGATCCGCGGTCCCGAACATCGTCTTGGCCAGGCGTTCGGACAGCACGATCGTGTAGGGCTCGCCCAGGGCCGTCTCCGGATTCCCCGCGATCAGCCGGAAGGACAGCATCTTGAAGAAATCCCGGTCGGCGAAAAGCCCCTCGGCCAGGGTCCTTTTTTCTTCATGGACGAGGGGAACGCCGGTCGGGAAAATCCGGATCGCGGATTCGACCTCGGGAAACTCCCGGACCATGGCCTGGCCCAGGGGGCCGGACGTGGAATCGAAGCGGTTCGAGCCCCGGATCGACCAACTCTCGACCACTTGGCCGACCTTGTAGATCCGGCCGGATTTTTGATGGAAGGCGTCGAAGCTCAGCTCGTACCGGGCATAGACCATCAGGAGGATGAAACAGGTCATTCCCAGAACGAGGCTGAAGATGCTGATAGCGGCGTAGCTTTTCTGCCGCCGGAGGAGGCGAAGAGCCGATCGGATATAATTTTTAAACATGGCAGAATCTCCTTAACCTTCACTCGTATGACGGATCACATCCCGGTAAGGTTGCTCGATGAAAAGGAGGACCGGTCTCCTTGCAAAACAAGCCGAATTCGTGTATAAAACCCTTTCATTTAAGGGGATTTTCCCCTCATGAACCGCCCCGGGGCAAGGAGTCGACCATGGAGAAAGAGACGAAGACCGTTTCGATCCCGGCCTCTCTTTATAAGCGGATCGAGGAAGCCGTCGGCGGCGGCGCCGGGGCCTCCGTCTCCGATTTCGTGGCCGAAGCCGTCCGAGAGGCCCTGAAAAAAAAGGACGCCTCAGGAGAGGTCTTCAGCCCGGAAGACGAGGAGAAGGTCAAGGAACGCCTCAAAGCCCTCGGCTATATCGACTAAGCGATAGGGAAGGGATTTCGGGTTCGGCGCCGGCGGGTTTGACCGGGGGGATATTTCGACAAGGAGAATGAAGGATGATTCAACCGCACGGCGGCAAGCTGATCGATCGGGTTCTTAAAGGATCCGCGTTGAAGGACGCGGAAGCGAAAGTCAAGATGCTCCCTTCGATCCTCCTCGACGCGGAGCAGACGAGCGACATTGAAAACATCGCCACGGGCGTGTTCAGCCCTCTGGAGGGCTTCCTGGGAGAAAAGGAATTTCGGTCCGTCCTGGACACGATGCGGCTTGCCAACGGCCTGGCTTGGACGATCCCCGTCGTCCTGGCGGTCGATTCGAAAACGGCCGACGGCCTCAAGATCGGCGGCGACGTCGCC
>JAFGEN010000282.1 GCA_016931595.1 Candidatus Aminicenantota bacterium
ACTCGTGCATAATCCAGGATAGGTCAGGCAGTTGATCAACTGAGTGCCGCTCTCTCTAGCTGTCTCATGATAGCGGTCTTCCCGGAATGCGCCGCGCCTGTTGTTTCGAAAGTTATATTCTTGAGCGACGCGAGCCTGAACAAGCGGAAGGGATTTTGATATCGATGAACCTGGTAGAACCCCGTCCATCCCAAGAAGGTGAATGGGGATTCTTTCTCTTCATGAAGCTTGAGGAGGAAATCGCGATTGTGACATCGGTGTGTGATGGGCCAAATCAAACCCGGGATAAAACTGCGATTGGCTCTCGGCATGATCGTCCTCCGAGATCTCTTTTTCTCTCTAAGCCGTTAAAGCGTTATAATGACGTTATAATGACGAGTGAAAGGGAACTTATGTATCAGAGGAAATTTCTTACGCTTAATAGATTAAAACCAGATCCCCGGTTGCTGTCGTCGTATTGAAAAAAATAATGAGACACTGAGGTCCGACCCCAATGAGGCAGGAAAAGACGCGCTGCTGGGGCGAGGTCGAATGGGGGAACAGCCGCCTCATGCGCGATTACCACGATTGCGAATGGGGGACCCCCCTTCACGACGACCGGAAGCTCTTCGAATTCCTCATTCTCGAGGGCATGCAGGCCGGGCTGAGCTGGCGGCTCATCTTGGAGAAGCGGGAAAACTTCCGCCGAGCCTTCCGGGGCTTCGAACCCGAAAAAGTCGCCCGGTTCACGAGCCGGGACATTCAGCGCCTTCTCAACGATGCCGGGATCATCAGAAACAAGCTGAAGATACTCGCGGCGATCAACAACGCCAAGCGTTTTCTCGAGGTCCAAAAAGAATTCGGGACGTTCGACCGCTACATCTGGGGCTTTGTCGGGGGGAAAACCGTCGATTCCAGACTCCGATCCTTTTCCGATATGCCCGCCCGAACGCCGCTTTCGGATATTATCAGCAAGGACCTAAAGGCCCGCGGCTTCAAGTTCGTCGGTTCGACGGTCGTTTATTCCCACATGCAAGCCACGGGGATGGTCAACGATCATCTGGTGACCTGCTTCCGATACCGGGTGTGCGGCGGACGCGCGGCCAAACAGAGGAAGAGCGGGGCTTCCGGAGAGGAGTGAAGATGCGACCAAATCATAAAACCATGACCATTGTCGCCGCAGCGGCCGTCGTCCTTTTTTTGAATATCCCGCCGGCCGCCTCCCGGCATGGATCAAATCAAGACGGAGATGAACAATCCGCAACGACCAAAGTCGTCCTTTTAGGAACAGGGAATCCCAATCCCGACCCGCGACATTCGGGTTGTTCGGTGCTCATCCTGGTCGGCGATGCGTCCTACATCATCGATTGCGGACCCGGCTTGATCCGTCGAGCGGCCGCGCTGACTCCGAAATACGGAGGCCCGATTCCCGGCTTCGATATCCAAAACATTACGAAAGCTTTTTTTACCCATCTCCATTCCGATCACACGATCGGGTATCCCGACCTCATCCTGACGCCCTGGGTTCTGGGAAGAAACGAACCCCTCGAAGTCTATGGACCCGAGGGAATGCTGGAGATGACGGACCACATCCTGAAAGCCTACCGGGAGGATATCGCCTACAGGATTTACGGGTCGGAGCCGGCCAACAACGCCGGGTGGAAGGTGCATGTCCATGAAATCGAGGAAGGCCTTGTCTATCGTGACGGTCTTGTACGTGTTGAATCCTTCGCCGTCAAGCATGGGACATGGCCCCGGGCCTTCGGATACCGGTTCAAGACCCCGGACAAAACCATCGTGATCTCCGGCGATACACGGCCATGCGAAAATATCGTGAAGTACGCGGCCGGGGCCGATATCCTGGTCCACGAGGTCTATTCTCAAAAAGGATTCGAAAGTCGGCCCCAGGAATGGAAAGCTTATCACGCCGAACATCACACCTCGACCCTGGAACTTGCCGGACTGGCCGAACGGGCGAAGCCGAAACTCCTGGTCCTGTATCACACCCTCTATTGGGGCTCAACCGACGAAGAGATCCTGGCTGAAATTGCGTCAAAGTACAAAGGAAAGGTCGAAGCCGGAAAGGATTTGAAGATCTACGAATGACGGCGGTTGAGATCGGGTCGGGATATCGAGATCCGTATGCCTTTATATCGTATTGTAAATAAATCAGTTTCTGAGGTCCGACCCTAATCAGTACCCTAGGTTACCCTCGGCGTGGCGTTTTTGCAGCACTTCGATCATATCCTTGGACATCGCCTCCAGGTCGTAGTCCGGTTTCCATCCCCATTCCTCGCGGGCGGCCGAATCGTCCAGCGATTCGGGCCAGGAGTCGGCGATGGCCTGGCGGAAATCCGGTTTATACTCGACCTCGAAACCGGGAATCAGCTTGCGGATGGCCTCGGCCTGTTCGGCCGGGGTGAAGCTCATGGCCGTGACGTTAAAATCGGCGTGGTGGCGAAGACCCGCGAAGTCGGCGGCCATCAGGTCGAGGATGGATTTCAGGCAGTCGGGCATGTACATCATCGGCAGCCGCGTCTCGGGGCCGAGAAAACAGGTGTAGCGTCCGTTTTTGACCGCCTCGTAATAAATCGCGACGGCGTAATCCGTCGTCCCGCCGCCGGGAAGAGCGCCGTTGCTGATGATCCCGGGGAAGCGGCAGCCGCGGATGTCGACCCCATAGCGGGCGACGTAATAGTCGGCCAGAAGCTCGCCGGCGACCTTGGTCAAGCCGTACATCGTCTTCGGTTTGAGAATCGTGTCTTGGGGCGTATTGACCCGGGGCGTTTCCGGGCCGAAGGCGGCGATGGAGCTGGGGATGAAAATCCGGGTGAGACCGAGCTTTCGTGCGGCTTCCAGGACGTTGTAGGTTCCATCCATGTTGACCGACCAGGCCAGCTGGGGAATCGTTTCTCCGTTGGCCGAAAGGATGGCGGCTAGATGGAAAACGGTGTCGACCCGGTGTTTCTTGATCACTTCCTCGAACCGTTCGGCCTTGGTCACGTCCAGTGTTTCATACAGGCAGGCCGGGGCATTTTTCGATAGGGGCTGGATGTCGGCTGCGACGACATTCTCCGGGCCGTATTTTCGGCCAAGGGCGTGGAGAAGCTCGGTGCCGATTTGTCCGGAAGCGCCGGTGACGAGAACGCGGGACGACGATGATGTCATGAGCGAGCCTCAATGCGAATGATTTATAAAGGCTCTATTAGATAGCACAGCCGTCCGTTGAAATCAAACCGAGAAAAGGCGATACTGAGGCCATGACCGTCAAACGCTGCGCCCTTGTGACCGGAGCCTCCGGCGGCCTGGGACGGGAGATCGCCATCTCGTTGGCCGGCTCCGCCGGGACCGTGATGATCCATTATTTCCGAGACCGGAAGGGAGCGGAGGAAACAGCCCGCCGGGTTCGCAAAGCCGGGGCTGATTGCACCATCCTTCAGGCCGACCTGTCGATTGAGGAAGAAGCTCGCGGCCTGGTCGTCGCGGCCGGGAAGATCAACGGTCGGCTCGATATCCTGGTCAACAACGTCGGCCCGATCTTGTTCAAGCGCTGGGACAGGCTTTCGGCCGCCGACTGGGAGGGACTGTTCCGGACGAATCTTCTTGGTGCGTATTTCTGCTTGGCCGCAGCCCTGCCCGGGATGCGGGCCCGGAAATTCGGCCGCATCATCAACCTGGGATTCGGCCGGGTCGAACAAACGGCCGCCTTCCCGACGATTCTGCCGTATGCCGTGGCCAAAACCGGCCTTCTCCTCCTGACCCGGACGGCCGCGGCGGAATGTCGCGGGACCAACATCACGGTCAACATGGTTTCACCCGGCCTGCTCGAGGGAGGAATCCTTCCGGCCGGGGCCAACGCGCCGCCCTCGTCCCTGGGAGCCTTTGCCGACGTCTCCGCGGCCGTCCGCTTTCTCGTTTCCGCCGAATCCCGGCGCATCACCGGGACGAACATCCTTGTCGCCGGAACATGGAAAATGTAACCTTATGCCGTCAAAAATCGAGTTGCAAAACTCAAGGAAATTGACATAATAACGGCTGACAGATGAAGCCGAAACCGATCCAGGGCATCGTTTTATGCGCCGGACGCGGCGGGCGTCTCAGCCCGCTGACCGACGCCCTTCCCAAATGTCTCCTGACTTTTGATGGACGAACGATCCTGGAACGCTGCCTGGACGGCCTTCGGTCCGCCGGCGTCGGGGAAATCCTCCTGGTCGTTGGATTTCGGAGAGAGCTCATCGAGAATTTCATCCGGGACCGCGGGTATGACCGTGTGACGTTCGTCCTCAATGAGGATTTCGCCCGGACCAATACCGCCGTCTCTCTGAACCTGGCCTTGAAACAGGCTTCCTCCGATATCGTTGTCGTCAACGGGGACGTTCTCTTCGACCGGAGCATCCTGACGGATTTAGTTTCCATGCCCGCCGCACACGGCGCGGCAATCGACGCCGAAATCCCCCTCGACGGAGAGGAAGTGAAAGTCATCGTCCGCGGCGAGCGGATCATCCGGATCGGCAAGGATCTGAATCCCCGAGAAAGCCTGGGCGAAGCCATCGGGCTTTACAAGATCGGCCGGGAGGCGATCCCCGGTTTAATCGAGATTTACGACGCCCTGGAAAAGAAAGGTGAAAAACAACATTTTTTCGAAAAGGGATTTGACCTTCTGGGCGGAGAGGCCGCCTCCTATAGGAATGCCTTTGGGGTCTTTTTAACCCGGGGCCGGCCCTGGGTCGAGATCGATACGCTCGAGGACTATCGTCATGCCGAACGGGACATTGCTCCGAAGCTCTGAACGGGCGTGCGATTACCGGGTCGCCTCCGGAAAAACCGAAAACGCCTTCACTCCGCGCTTTCTCCAGATCAACAAAGTTCTCAACAGGCCGGCGGCTTCGTTGATCGTCCGGGCGTTGCTCCGGACGAAGGTGACGCCCAATCAGGTCACGGTGTTTTCATTCTTCATCGGCCTGGCCGGAGCAGGGTGCTTCTCCTTGGGCTCGCGAGAGGGGTTCATTGCCGGCGGGCTGCTGGTCCAACTGTCCTCGATCGTCGATTGCGCCGACGGGATGCTGGCCCGGGCTAGAGGCATGGCCAACGATTTCGGAGCCTACCTGGACCTGCTCCTGGACAGGGTCAACGAATACCTTCTGTTGGCCGGGGCGCTGGTCGGGCAATATCGATTCTCAGGGAGGGAATTCGACTTGTTGATCGGCGGATTCGCCATCGGGCTCTACTTCCTGCTGACCACCCAGTTTTACCTAGCCAAGAACCTCATCCATGACGGGCGGCGTGGAGAGGCCGCGGAAAACCGCGGCTGGCTGATGTTTCTCATCGCCGTTTTCGCCGTCATCCACCGCCTGGACATCGGCTTTTTCGTCCTGTTGGCCTTCTCCCTCGGCGGGAACATCGGGTTATTGTTCCGTTTCTTCAAATTCGGCAAGATTTGAGTCTCCCCGGGATTCGCCGGTCTTTTTTTCTTCGACGGCATCGAGGGAGACTGAGCATTTGACAAAGGGTTCCCGAGACGCGACACTAGAGCCAAGATGAAAAACCGCATTGCCGCATGTTTTCTGGTCGTTGGGTTCCTGGCCGCCATCCACCCGGAGGGCCGGACCGGAATCGGGGAGGACGATCCGCTCATCCTCAAGGCCCGAGCGATGGTCGACGCCCTGAGCCGGGAGGATTTTAAAGCTTCCGTACGCGATTTTGACGAAACGATGCTGAAGCTTTCCGGGCCGGACAAAATGGCCGCGCTGTGGAAGCAGATCTCGGGGCAGTTGGGAGCATTCCAGCGGCGTTCCGGCGACCGGCGGGATAAGCTGGGCCATTACGATATTGTCCTGGTCACCTGCGTTTTCGAGAAGCAGACCTTCGACTTCCGCGTCGTGTTCAATCCCGACGGACGAATCGGCGGCCTCCAGACGGTCCCCACGGCTCCGCCGGCGGTCTATGCTCCGCCGGATTATTCCGATCGGGAGAAGTTAACAGAAGCCGAGGTGACGGTCGGCGGGGAACCGTGGGCCTTGCCGGGCACGTTGACGATGCCGAAGGGAAAAGGTCCTTTCCCCGCCCTGGTCCTTGTCCACGGCTCGGGCCCGAACGATCGGGACGAAACCCTCGGCCCCAATAAAACCTTCAAGGACCTGGCCTGGGGCCTGGCTTCCCGGGGAATCGCCGTCCTCCGCTACGACAAGAGAACCTTCGTCCACGGAAAGAAGATGATTGCCGATCCCGGCTATCCCCTGATGACGGTAAAGGAGGAGACGATCGACGATGCCGTCGCCGCGGTCCGCCTGCTCCAGGCCACGCCCGGCCTCGATCCCAGGCGGATCTTCATCCTCGGCCACAGCCTCGGCGGCGGCCTTCTCCCCAGGATCGCCGCTGCGGCCGACCGCCTGGATCCGGCGGGTCTCATTTTCCTGGCCGGCTGGAATTTTCCCATGGAGGATGAGATTCTCCGGCAGACGACCTATCTCCTGTCCCTGGATGGATTGCAATCGGATGATGACAAAAAGAGATTGAATGATCTCCGGACCGAAGTCGAGGCGATCAAGGCTTTCAAGGAGTCCGACCGGGGTTCCAGGGAACTCCGGCTCGGGGCTTCGGCAGCCTATTGGCTCGATCTCCGCGGATACGACCCCCTGGCCGAAGTGTCTCAAGTGAAGAAACCGATGCTGTTTCTACAGGGACAGCGGGATTACCAGGTCCTGGCCGTCAACCTGGGTCGATGGAAAACGGCCCTGGAAGGGCGGAACGATGTCTTCTTCAAACTCTACCCCGGATTGAACCACCTCTTTCTGGAAGGGCAGGGGATCCCAACGCCGAATGAATATACCTTAACCCATAAAAGCGTGTCCCGGGACGTCATCGACGACATCGAGACGTTCATCCGCGCCGGCCGCCCGGGTCAATCATGAAAAGCGGAAAGGTCATCCGTTCATGGGCGGCGATCCCGGCCGTAACGGCCGTTCTCTTCGCGGCGGCGGGTTGCGGCGACACCAGCCCGGCCGTGGCCCGCAAAATCAAGGCGGTCGAAAAGGGCTTAATGAGTTCCGTGCATCTCCAGGGCCTTCCTTCGGAAAAATTCGACCTGTCCGAGCGAATGGCCTTTTACCGAATTCCGGCCGTTTCCATCGCGGTCATCGATCAAAAGGAGATTGTCTGGGCCAGGGCTTACGGCGAACGCGACAACCAGGTCCACCAGCCGGCCTCAAACGAGACGCTCTTCCAGGGAGGAGCGTTCAGCCAGGTCGTCGCCTCCGCGGTTGTTTACGCGCTGGCCGAACAGGGGAGAGTCAGCCTTGACGAGGACGCCGGAGAGGGTTTGTCTTCCTGGATCTTCCCTCCGGAATTCGAGCCCAAGGAACGCCACCTCGACCTGCGCTCGCTCCTGGCCCATGGGGCCGGCCTCTCCGACCAAATTCTACCCGGCTATGCCCACGACGTACAGCTTCCGTCGCTTCCTCAGGTCCTGGATGGAACCAAGCCCGCGGCCAACGGGCCGCTCTGGGTCCCCCCGGCGGCGGCCCCCGTCCGGACCCGGTATTCCGAGGCCGGTTATGTCGTTCTGGAGACCTTCCTGACCGATCGGACAGGAGAACCGTTCGATCGACTGGCCCGCGATCGCGTCTTTCATCCGGCCGGCATGAGGGACAGCACGTTCTCGGTGCCCCTTCCCGACGAACTCCGGGCCAAGGCGGCCAGCGGCCATCTCCGCGAAGGCCGTCCCGTCTCGGGATTGTGGAAACGCTATCCGGAAAAAGCGGCCAAGAGTTTATGGACGACGCCGTCGGAATACGCCCTCTTTCTCCTTGACCTTCTGCGTTCGGCTGAAAACGGCGCCGGAAAAATCCTGCCGCCTGAGGCGGCTCGGTCGATGCTCGGCCGGCAGCTGGAAAGCTTCGGCCCGGGCTTTTTGGTCGAAGGCCGCGATGACGACATTCAGTTCCTGTCCCGGGGAAAAACCCACGGTTTCGCCTGCGCGTTTGTCCTGTACCCGGTCCGGGGACAGGGGGCGGTCATCATGACCAACAGCGACAACGGCTTCACCCTGATCGACGAGATTCTCTGCGCTCTTTCGGCCGCGTATGAATGGCCGGGATACAAGCCGGTCGCCAAACAAGTCCTCCGTCTCGACTCGGAAACTTACAAGAGTTTCACCGGCCGGTACGAAGCCGGACCGAACTATTATCTGGACGTCACCTGGGAGGATTATTACCTGGTCATCCAACCGACAGGGCAGGCTGCGACCCGGTTTTATGCCGAGGGGCAGACGCTGTTCTATTCGACCGATCCCTACATCCGGATCCAATTCATCCGGGATAAGGGGCCGGTCGAGAGCCTGGTCCTCTGGCAGCAGGACTTCGAGCTGAGAGCCAGGAAAATCGGCTGAAGGGAGGAGCCGATTCATGGCTGAAATCAAAAAAATCGGAATCATGACCGGCGGAGGGGATTGTCCCGGCCTGAACGCCGTCATTCGGGCGGCTGCCAAGCGGGCGATCTTCGAGTGCGGCTGGGAAGTCCATGGGATCGTAGACGGTTACGAGGGCCTGATCCGGCCCCGGTTCCGGCGGCTCCAAGCCTCCGATGTCTCAGGAATCCTGACGATCGGGGGGACGATTCTCGGAACCTCAAACACGTCGGACCCCTACGCATATGTCGACCCCCTTGGGTCGTCGAAGGTCAAAAAGGACGTCTCCAGACGAGTTTTATGCAACGTTCGGGAAAAAGGCCTCGACGCCCTGATCCTCATCGGGGGTGACGGGACGATGTCGTCGGCCGCCCGGCTTGCTCGGGCCGGGCTGAAGATCATCGGGGTGCCCAAGACGATCGACAACGATCTGCGTGGGACGGATGTGACCTTCGGATTCGACACGGCCGTCAGCGTGGCCGCCGAGGCGATCGACCGGCTCCACACGACGGCCCAATCGCACCACCGCATCATGGTCGTCGAGGTCATGGGCCGACGGGCCGGTTGGATCGCTCTCTATGCGGGAACGGCTGGAGGCGGGGACATCATTCTCATCCCGGAGATCCCTTTCACGCTGGAAACGGTCGCGGCCAAGGTCAATTTCCGGAGGAAAATCGGCAAACGGTTCAGCCTGGTTGTGATTGCCGAAGGAGCCAGGCCCAGGGGCGGCGAAGTCGTCGTCAAGAAGAGAATCGAAGGAAGCCCCGATCCGATCCGCCTGGGAGGAGTGGGGTTCGTTCTTGCCGACCAGCTCGAGCGCCTGACCGGTCAGGAAGCCCGGACGGTCGTCCTGGGGCATCTTCAGCGCGGCGGCTCCCCGACGGCCGCGGACCGCATCCTGGCCACCCAACTCGGTCATGAGGCCGTCAGCCTGGCTGTCCGTGGCGCGTTCGGCCGGATGGTGGGCATTCGTTCCGGCAAGATCACCTCGGTTACTCTCGATGTGCCGGCCAAGGGGCAGAGATTGGTCCCCACGGATCATCCTCTGATCACCGCCGCCCGGGCGGTCGGAACGAGTTTCGGCGACGAATAGACCTCCGGATCAATCTTATTCCTCGTACCCCCGGACAGTGTAGTATTCGGCCCTTTCGAAGAAGTTCATGATCCGGCCGAAGAGCTCCATCGCTTCGTAAAGGTCTCCGGCCGTGTCTAAAAGGCCCTCGTTCTGGATTTTGTGACAGACATCCCGGCGGATCAGGCAAATGGCGATCATGATCTCGGACATGAGGAATCCCTCCCGGCGGCGCTGCCGGCCGAGATTGGTCCAATATTCCTCGATGTCCTTTTCAGAAAATTCATTGGAGACCCAGCGTCCGAACTGGCTGAAGACCCTGAAGCCGCGGTCATGCACCTCGCGTTCGTCGAACGTCCGGAATCCCGGCGCTTCGACGATTGTTCGGATTTCCCGGGTGTAGGACCGGGCCATGCCCTCGGCGTCGGCCTCGATGAGGCGGACGAGCTTTCGGGACACGGCCGAGGGGCTGAAACGGCTGGTTCCACAAAAAAGTTCCATGGCCGAACCTCCCTACAGGGAAGATAGGGCCGGGGACGCCGGGTTGTCAACCGAATTTTCATGCTCCCCAATATTTTTATGAATTTCATTTTCCGGGTATACTGGCTTCTTGGCCGGCTATTCCGGCCGGGACCAGGAGGATTTCTTCAATGGCCCAAATTGCCCTGACCGACGACCGCTTCTGCTTTGTTTGCGGAGAGGACAATCCGGACGGATTGCGCTTGAACTTTGAATATCCGGAGCCCGGACGATGCCGGGCCGTTTATATTCCCGACCGCCGCTTCCAAGGCTGGAAGGACATCCTTCATGGGGGAATTATTTCCACTCTCTTGGACGAAGCGTTCGCCCATGCCTATGGCGGCCGGGACCGTGGCGCCGGCGAGGCGGCCGTCACAGCGGAGATGACCGTCCGCTTTATAAAACCGGTCAAAATCGGACATCCGGTCGTCCTGGAGGGGCGGGTTCTCTCCAATTCCAGACGGGTGATCATGTGCGAATCGACTTTGGCGGATGATTCCGGGCAGATTCAAGCCTCCGCCTCGGGCAAACTCATCAAGCCGAAGAAAATTCTTGCCGGGAATGAGATGTAAGGGATCTTATTCCTTTCTAAAGAAAATTTGCCCATCAAAAGCCTGATACAGGCTTCTTTCC